>JACFNS010000202.1:3244-5433 GCA_019454705.1 Taibaiella sp.
CATGATAGATGAACGGGTGTAAAAACCAACAGCTTGTGGTGTTTGTTAAAACGGTGGTCAATGCCAGCCTCCGTGTATACCTGGTTGGTGAAGTTGCGGGAATTTACCAGCACCATAGTGTCCCGGTACCATACATAATCGCGGATATATGCGGTTTTGATGTAAGTATTGGTTTGGGTACCCGTACGTTTCCAGTCCATCATCAGCCTGATGGTTTCATCGCGCTGGTTTTTCAGAGAGGCGGTTTCAAATAGTGCAGGTGGTATTTCGCGGTAATACTGCTGGTACCAGGCACGCGCAGTAACTGTATTTCTGTCATTGACTTTATAAGCAACCTGCAACAACCCCACCCCGCTTTGCAACTCTGCATTGGCCATCCTTCGGTTACTGTCATTGACATCCGTATAAGGAAAGTCATTCCTTGCCGACTGGCCGAAAATATTAACTGTAAAAGCAAAACGTTCTTCGCTCAATGCCGATTTAATACCAAACCTGTAATGCCCGAAACTACCGGCCACAGCAGAAGCGGACTGGCTGAAATGAACACTGTCACCAAACGCGGGCAAATCGTTTTCTACCAATAAGGCCCCACCTACATTGCCGCTGCCCCACAATGCAGATGAACTACCATACACCACATTCACCTTGTTCATGAGTTCTACAGGCAACAATGAAACATCCGCTATACCCAAGGCGGCGTTTTGTATAGGTATGCCATTCCAATACACCTGCGACTGTGCCGCCGATGCTCCCCTGAAATTGAGCGTTGCCACATTATTCAACCCATACGACTTGACAAAAACAGGCACCTGTTGCGCCAGCAGGTTAGCCATTGTCTGAAACTTATATTGCTCCAGTGTAGCACTATCTATAGTAACGATTGTTTGCCCGGGCGAATAAGTATTGAGGCGTTCATCGTTGCTTACTTTTGCTTTGGCCCGTCTCGCTTTTACCTTTACTTCCTTCAGGGTATCGGTAACCTGTGCATCTGCATCTGCAAAAGAAAACAGCATTGCCATCAGCAATGCTGCTATATATATTATTTTTCTCAAACCAGTATTACTCTCCATCGAAGTAAAAATAACCGGGGCCAATACCCACGGCAAAGGTACGCTTCTGTTGACCACTGCTGCTATATACTGACACTACCCCTTTCTGCATAAATCCTTTGGGGTCGCCTACATATATATCATCTGTCACAGGGTCGATACCCAGCCCCCAGTAGTATTGAAACTTTTGTGACGCAATAAATGGCGTAGTGGGTAGTTTGCTATCATTGACACTCATCTTGAAAATGCCATTATACCCGCTTATCCCTTTATAATCCACCCCGATGAAGTACAGCATATCACCGGCTTTATTAATTGCGGGTTTGATTACATCCTGCAGCTCTTTGAATTGGTATGACTGAACAATATCTCCCGTACCCGGTGCCAGTACTGTAAGCGCCGCCCATTTCTTCTTCTCCGCATTGCCTGATAGCACCCATATAAAACCATCCTTGTCTACCAATGCATGTTGTGGTGCGTAACCTGCTACAGTAAAGCTATCGGTGATATTATCAGTTACTATGTCGGCTACATACACTTTATTACAAGCCGTGTCCCACGGACAGATGTACACTCTGCTGCCGCGCAACAACATACCCTCAGGATTCTTTGCAGGCACTTCAATTGTACTCAACACATCTAAAGTACGGGGGTTGATGATGTACACCTTATTGCTGTACAGGCTGCTTACGTAAGCTTTGTCAGAATTTATGGGCAGTATATACCGCGGCTTGGGTATGCTGATAGTGCCCTCATAATTCCGGGTTTTAGCATCTACCACCAGTATCTTGTCCGAATTATTCACGCAGAGAAATAACCTGTCATCTATACGCTGAATGCTCTGAAATACATCACCAATAGATTTGCCATTCACATTCAGGTACACATTTTCGTACAGGGTAAGTGTCGCCAGGTTTTGCATGTACAACGATGCATTGCCATTGCCAAAGCTACCTTCGCAGGCTATGTACACATTGCGCTCGCCCACAGGGGTAACAGGTGGTGCCTGCCCCGGACTGGACGGTGTTGCCCCTGTGTTCCTGTCTTTGTTGCAGGCTGCTGTTAATAGCAAACAGGCAACAACACTAAATCTTAATATTTGCTGAACCGCTCTATCCATTCGTTTCCATTTCCATCATT
>JACFNS010000203.1 GCA_019454705.1 Taibaiella sp.
AGCACACCAGGTGTTACTTATAGATGGGAATCACCTGACGGGACAAAGTATAATGGCACGCCAACAACCGTGCCTAACATTACAAAAACACAGGAGGGTGACTGGAAACTATATGCCATTAAAAATGGTTGTGACTCGAAGCCGGGTATCACAGAACTGGAAGTAGGCATACCATTGATACCTCTACCTGTATCGGGAGATACTATGCTTTGCCCCGGCGACAGGCTGCAACTTTCTGCCCAGGCACCTACTACAGAAGGTATCGAATGGAAAAAGGTACCTAATGACAGTGTCATTATCAGCATCAGCCGAACCTATGGCAAAAACCCGGTAACCTCAGCCGATGCAGGTACCTACGTAGTTACACAAGAAGTGCTGGGTTGTAAATCACCACCATCTTATATTAATGTAATAATACCTGATATTAAACGCCCCGAGCCGGGCAATAACGGCCCATTATGTATTGGACAAAAACTGGAACTGACTGCAGTAACCACCAACAATGGCACCTACAGCTGGACGGGACCAAACGGTTTTTCATCCAACGCACAAAACCCCACACTTAACGATGTAACAGAAGCAGCAGAAGGCGTCTACTCAGTAACCACAACGCTGGAATACTGTGACGCTACTGACACTACACATGTAAAGGTAAAACCCATGCCTGCGATAACCTCCATCAGCAGCAACAGCCCGGTGTGCAGCTACACTTACCTGAACCTGTTTGCTGAAAGTTCATTACCTAATTCTACGTTTTCGTGGAAAGGGCCCAACAGCTTTAGTTCAGTTGAGCAAAACCCATCCATCTTCTTCCTGGACAACGTGAGCGGCACCTACTCGGTGCAGGCAATTAAAGACGGTTGCGTATCGGCACCGGCAACAACTGAAGTTATCAGCCGCGAAGGCCCCGGTATATCAAAAGCCCGAAACAACGGGCCTCTGAAAGAGGGAGAAACCATTGAACTGTATGCCGACAACAACAAAGACAGCGTGGAGTATTACTGGACAGGCCCTAACGGTTATACATCAACCGAGCGCAACCCTAAGATACAGGTAGCCACCTTTAGAAACGCGGGCAAATACGAACTGTTTTCTGTATACAATGGCTGTACTACATCTGCATTTACAGTAGTGGAAGTAAAAGATATACTCGGCATCACGCTGGAACTGTACCCTAACCCCAACGACGGACAGTTTACCGTTACCGGAATAACACAGACGGACGCGCCCCTGGATATAACCGTATTTAACCACCAGGGTAAGACTATGTACCACGGACAGGCGATACCTGAACAGTCAAAATTCAAAACGAATATTGACCTGAGGGGCGTAGCCAGCGGTGTGTACATATTCCAGATAATACAAGATGCCGAAAAGAAAAGGCTGCGCTTTACAATCGTGCGCCAATAAGCCTTAACTTTTTGTAAAGATTTAATGGCATAGTGATTGCTTGATTGTCCATATGAAGTTTTTTTCGAACATCTTTCCAGTGCTGTTATGCCTGGTCATTGTGCAGCCTGCCACAGCGCAGGACCATCAGCCCGGCACTCAACTGCATGTAACCATGGACACCCTGCGTGTAAGTGCAGAAAGGGAGTGGGCCAATGATACGGTACGCTATCGGTACAACCAGATGAAGTATTATGTAACCACAGTATTGCCATATGTAAATGAAGCAGTGCAACTGCACAAAGAACTGGAAGCCAAAACCGCTGAAGGGCTTGGCCGTAAAGAACGAAAGGTATTTGTACACCAGCGGGAGGAAGCGCTCAGGCAAAAATTTGATGCTGAAGTAAAAGCACTGAATGAAACACAGGGCATACTGATGGTAAAACTGATAGCCAGGCAGACCGGCGTGAACATACACGACATGCTGAAAGAATACAAAAACAGGTTTGAGGCGACCAAATGGCTGGCATGGGGCCGGTTAAATGGCTTCAACCTGGGCAGAAGGTACAACCCTGACGATGAAATAATGCTGGAAAACATAATGGAAGAACTGGGCTATCCACTGCCCCGCTTTTATGAAGAAAAACAAATCCTGACTGCTAATTGACGCCTTATGCTTAACTTTGCGGCGTTATGAAAATAAATAAGACCGGAATCTTCCTCATAGTATTCTTTATCATACTTACTACGGCATTCGTAACCTATTCACTGAAATTCCTTAAAAAACCGGAGACGCTACCCGTAATGGGTACTAATAGCGGGCACAAAGTGCAGCCGTTTGCCTTTGTGAACCAGGAAGGCGATACTATAACGCAAGCAGACGTACAGGGCAAGATATATGTGGTAGAATACTTCTTTACCACCTGCAAAGGTATATGCCCTAAGATGAATGAGAATATGAGCAAGGTGTATGAAGCCTTCAGGGGAAATGAGTCTGTCAAAATATTATCTCACACAGTGGACCCGAAAAAAGACACTGTGGGCGCTATGAAAGCCTATAGCCTGCGCTTTGAAGCCGACCCCGAACAATGGATGTTCCTGACCGGTGATAAAAAAGAACTATATGACGTAGCGCGCTACAGCTACCTGATAAGCGCTGCTGACGATACCGCCGCTGTGGATATCCAGAGCGACTTTATACACACCGACCGTTTTGTACTGGTAGACCGTGACGGGTATATACGCGGTAGGTTTTACAAAGGCACCGATATGAGCGAGGTGAACCAACTGATAGGCGACATTAAAAAACTGCTGAAAGAAAAGCCACTGTCTGAATCAGGCGTTCATAGCCCAGCCGAGCAGTAACCAGCCGATAACGATGAATGGCGCAGGAATGCGGGTAAAGTAAAGGATGCAAAATGTGATAGCCGCTACCACTACATTCGTCCACTCGAAGGGCATAGCCTGGAACAACACAAAACCTGACGCCCATACGAACCCCACAATAGCAGCGTTAAACCCCTCCAGCGCACGGTAGATAACCACATACTGCCGCAGATTCTGATAAACCGGGAAAAGAAAGAATAATAATAAGGTGCTGGGAAGAAATACCGCAAACGTAGCAAACAGGCTACCGATGACCTGCCATACCGGCCCGTATTCACTCATCACCAATCCACCCACATAAGAACAGATAGCAAACACCGGCCCCGGTACAGCCTGAACCATACCATAGCCCGTGAGCAATTGCTCGCCGGACAATAACGGTGGCAGACCTATTTGCATCGGCCTGTTAACGAACTGGAACAACATCATGGGTATCAGTGCCTGGCCACCACCAAAAACGATGGTACCAAAACGATAAAAGTTTTCGAACATATTGAACAACCTGGCATGAGGAAAGGCATATATCCGTGCCAATTCACTTAAAATACCCGCAGCAATAAATATTGCGACGAATATCCAGAGGTTCATCCACCTGATAGGCTTGGGCTTCTCCTTAGCGTCCGGTATGCGCTTGTTACTGAAATTGCTGATAACACCTGCCAGTACTAATAACACGGGAAATATCCAGGGGAATTGCAGAAAAATGGTGACTATGATACAACCCGTCATAATAGCCCAGGTAGCCACGTGGCGCACACTATTCTTCATCATGCGTATAGCAGCGTAGGCGATAAAGCCTACAGACATAGGCAATACGTATTTGAAAAGATTTGTATTGATATCCTTTGCATCGATATAATAAACCAGGAAAGAGAAAGCCGTCATCAACAATGTTGCCGGGAATATCCACAACAGCAAAGTAACTATAGCCAGCGGCACCCCTCCCCTTTTCAGCGCTATGAGTGCAACCGTTTGGGTAGAGGATGGCCCGGGAAGCATCTGGCAAAAGGCATTGTATTCCAGCAATTCCTGTTCTGACACATCTTTGCGCTTCTGTACAAAAGTGCGCATCATCATACCTATATGTCCGTGCGGCCCGCCGAAAGCAGTGAGGGAGTACATCGCTACAGCCCTCAGAAAAGGTATGTGGCGCAAAAACATATCCCCTGAGAAGATTATTCCGAAAAGTACTCACAAAAAAGTGAATTACATAAAGTAGAAATTACCACGGCAGTTTGTATCTTGCAGGCGAAATTTCAGATAACAAATGGAAATAGTACTTCACAACGCGTTCTACGACACAGTTCAATACGGTTTGGGCATGACCATGTGCTACATATTCATCATACTGATGACTATTGAACTGATTTATGTGATGGCCAAGTACCTTGGCGGCGACAAAAAATAGGCCTTCAGGCAGCAGAGGTTGAAAGACATTGCCGACATAAGGAATGAATACCAACTGGCAGCGCTCGATGAAGCGACTGTTGGCGATGACCCGATAGCATTTTTCACCCAATGGTTTATAGAGGCTCAAAAAGCCGAAGTGGACGAGGTAAACGCTATGGCGTTGGCTACATGCAGTCCTGAAAACATTCCCCATACACGTATCGTACTGCTGAAGGGACTGGAGGAAGATGAGTTCGTATTTTACACTAATTACAACAGCTCGAAAGGAAAAGACATTGAACACAATCCTAATGTATCGCTACTGTTTTTCTGGAAAGAGCTGGAAAGGCAGGTGCGTATACAGGGAATTGCTGCAAAAATCCCGATAGAAAAGAGTGAAGAATATTTCCATTCACGCCCCACAGGCAGCCAGGTAGGCGCCTGGGCATCGGCGCAAAGCACCATTATACCTGACAGGAATACGCTGGACGATAATTATAGCAGGCTGGAGCAGGAGTATATGGGGAAACGCATACCCAGGCCCGAACATTGGGGCGGATATGCTGTAAAGCCTGTCTCTATTGAGTTTTGGCAAGGACGTATCAGCCGCCTGCACGACCGTATCTTATTCACAAGACAGCAGGAAACCGCTTGGACCAAGGTTCGACTGGCACCATAAAGATTTCCTTTTTGCCATTCAGGCACTTCCAATAAAACACAGTCCCAAAACATTTCTTCTGTAATTTATAATTACCTGAAAACTAATCTATTTAGGGCTTAACATGCGAATAACATGGAACAGGCTCTTTTCAGGGTATTGAGGCATTAAATTTGCATTACTACATATAGAGCACCCTGTGGATAACCTGTTAGTTTCCTGTGAATAAGTTATCCACAAGTGTTTATACTGTAAGGAAGTCAGCGTATTTTGCATAACAGATTTAAGACATGGATTAATAGCATACTTACCATGCCCTGCAAGGTTTTTATGAGATTGTTCCAGGCGAAGTGCACAAAACGTTGATAACATATAAGCGGTTAAGAGCGGGAGTTGGCAACTCCCCATGAGTGTGTATAGCAGTGACTTGAAACAAACAGAATGCAGATTACTAACCCAACAAATACGAGCAAGATGCGACAGATATATAACCTGGTTGCCATGGCAATAGTATTGCTGGCAACGTCTTGTGCAGCGCCGCAAAAAACCATTTACTTCCAGGAAAACGCCCCACTGGACCCGCATGTACAAGTTGAAAACATCGAACG
>JACFNS010000204.1:0-2165 GCA_019454705.1 Taibaiella sp.
TTATCAGCGACCGTATCAGTTCGATGGGTTATTGTAATGTGTCTGTTGCTAAAGAGCAGCTTAATGCGCTTGCTGGGTGGTACGGTATAAGTTATGTAGATGTATATAGCCCCGACCAGCCGCTGAACCTGGACACCAAAGGTATGTACAGGGGCAAGATTGCTTCTGCACCAATCGCTCTCGGTGGATATAATCTTACAGGCAAAGGTGTGACAATAGGTGTTGGTGATAATACTTCAGGAGTTTCGCATATTGATTTGAGAGACCGTATCCTCAACTTCAACGCAAGGGGTTATACCAACCATGGTGTACATATCAATGGTATAACGGGTGGTGCGGGCATTGCCGACCCTAAGGGTGAGGGTCTGGCAACCGGTGCGAGGCTCACCAACCATTTCTTTAGCGATGTGCTGCAGGCCACGCCCGAATTCTCAGACTTGTATAACATGGCCGTCACCAACAACTCCTATTCATCATCGCTGGGTAGCTGCAGTTATTCGGGAACTTATGATGGGCTGGCGGCCGGGCTGGATAAGTTGTGTACAGATTATCCAACAGTATTCCAGGTATTTGCTGCCGCTAACGACGGACATTTTGATTGCCCGCCATATCCTAAAGGATATGCTACGATAGCAGGAGGGTACCAGGCAGCTAAAAATGCGATTGTGGTAGGCGCTACTGATAAAGAATATAATAACTGGGTCAACTCATCGCGTGGGCCGTTGAAGGATGGCAGGCTTAAGCCGGAAATAACAGCGGTGGGTATGGATGTGAATTCCACTACGCGCACCGATGAGTACCTGGTGGCAAGCGGTACCAGTATGGCTTGTCCTGCTGTGGCGGGTGCGGCTGCACTGCTGGCAGAGCGTATGAACCAAATCGATGGTACAATATCGCCCCGTTCGGATGTGCTGAAAGCGCTGCTGATAAATGGCAGCACGGATATAGGTATTCCGGGCCCGGATTTTGCCAATGGTTTCGGATTCCTGAACGTAGAACGCTCTCTGCGTATGTTGGACAGTACACATTATATTACCAACGTGGCTTCTGACGGTTTGCAGAATACGCATAATATCATTGTGCCGCCCAACACTGCGCAGTTGAAGGTCTTGCTCTATTGGCACGATGTACCCGCCACGGCCATGTCTGCCAAACAACTGGTGAATGATATAGACCTGGTGGTAGCAGAACCCGGTGGTACCCAACATAAACCATTAGTACCTGATAATATGCCTGCTAATATTCTGAACCCTGCTACTGAGAAAGAAGACAGGTTGAACAACTGTGAGCAGGTAACAATCTACAATCCTCAACCCGGTAATTATTCTATTGTGGTTAATGGGTTCAGCGTGCCATCCATCAGCCAGCAATATGTATTGGCTTACGACTTTCTGCCGGCAGGTATATCACTGAAATATCCCAATGCAGGTGCGCAGGTCAAGGCTGAAGATACGCTCTATGTCTATTGGGATGCACAGTCAACAGGTAATACATACACTCTTGAATATTCTGACGATGATGGTGGTTCCTGGAATGCGATAGACAATAACATTCCGGCAGACAGGCTGCATTATAAATGGGGTGTGCCCGCTATTAACTCAGGCAGATGCAGACTGCGCTTGTCAAAAAATGGTACGGCAGAACAATCTGTGTCAGGCTTATTCATTATTAATGCACAACCTGTTGTGCAACTAAGTGCCACACAATGCCCCGGTTATATGCAGGTGGAGTGGGGGGCTGTACCCAATGCGACGGCATATGAAGTGATGCGCAAACTGGGCCCGGTAATGGCAGTAGTAGATACTCTTACTACTACTAACTACACATTCTCCGGCCTTTCATTAGATAGTACATATTATGTTTCCGTACGCCCGATAATAGATGGTATGAGCGGCTATAGGGCTGTTGCCGTTAAGCGCAGGCCCATAGACGGTGATTGCAGCGGCAGCGTTTCTGACGGCGACCTGATGCTACAGGAAGTAGATGCACCCCTGTCAGGCAGAATGTTTACGAGTACACAATTGAGTAGCAACCAGGCATTAACGGTTACCATCAGGAACCTGGACGATGCACCCTGCAATAACTACACATTAGCATACAGTATCAATGGCACGGCATGGCAAACTCAAACGTTCAACGATCCCTTACCTGCCAACAATACCAAA
>JACFNS010000204.1:2175-5401 GCA_019454705.1 Taibaiella sp.
CTAGGGCTTGACTTTTCTGCAATCGGTGACTATGCAATCCGCATAGCGGTAATCAACCAGGCGCAGGCAGATTCAGTATCGGCTAATGATAGCCTGGTACATTATGTATCACAGTTGCCAAACGCCCCTGTTACCCTTGACTTTAACGATGGTTTTGAAACTATAGGTTTCCTTAACAGTATAAAAGATACAGCCGGCATAGGCGAAAACAGGCGCTGGGAATATAGGAATACCACCGATACAGGCCGTATCAGGAGTTTTGTACTATATAGTACCCTCATCAGCGGCCAGCGTTCGGTCAGTCTCGATGCCTATAAAAGCTGCCCGGGCAATTTCAATACTTTGACAGGAACATTCAACCTGGCAGGGTATAATGCAAACAACGATGAAGTCCGCCTTGAATTTGATTACCTGGTACATGGTGTGCCTAAGAGCAAACCCGGCAACGAAGTGATGGTTCGCGGTACGGATATCAAGCCTTACCAGGTAGCATATGGTTATAAACTGGAACAACAGGATGTGAGGAGGGTGACAAATTCAGGCAGTATTTCCATTAGTGATATACTGTTGAAGGCGGGAGATAATTTTTCTACCAGCACCCAGGTGCAGTTTACGCAAAACGACACTTCGTTGATTGCTGCGCGCGATGAGGGTAACGGGGTAACGATAGATAATGTAAGGTTATACACCGTGCAAAATGACTTGCAGCTATTGTCTATAGAATCGCCTGAACCGTTTAATTGTGGTATCACAGGCCCATTGCCACTGAAAGTAAAAGTGCGTAATGGCGTCAACCAGGTGCAAAATAATGTACAGATAAATTATACACTGAACGATGGGGCAGTGGTAACTGAAGCAATTGCCTCAATCAACGGAAAGGAAACTATTGATTATACATTCAATACCCAATTAGACCTTTCAAAACCCGGCAACCATATAGTAGATGTATGGCTGACAGCAAGCGGTGACAACTACAACAAAAATGACAGCGTGCTGAATTACAGCATCCGCAACCAGCCACTTGTTGCCACTTTTCCATATACGGAGGACTTTGAAACCAATGATGGCTATTGGTACACAGATGGTATCAAAAGTTCATGGGCTTACGGCACACCGGCCGCACCTAAAATAAGTGCTGCGGCAAGCGGGCAAAAAGCATGGGTGACGAACTTGACGGGTAATTACAACGACGATGAATTATCGTATCTCTATTCGCCCTGCCTCGATTTGTCATCATTGGTCAATCCGCAGTTGAGCTTTAAGCTGGCGCTGGATATAGAGAACTGTGGTGAGATATTATGTGATGCCGCTTTCGTAGATTATACCACCGATGGCGAAAACTGGGAGCGGCTGGGCGATTACGGCGATGGTACCAACTGGTATAACGACAGCAACTATCGTATATGGACGATTGAAGATAAAACGGCATGGTTTGACGTGAAAATCCCTTTGCCCGATACTGTATCTATCCGCCAGTTACGCTTTGGCCTGCTTACCGACCCCGGCTCCAACAAAGAAGGAATTGGTGTGGACGATATCCGTATATACGATGATGTGAAAATTCCGGTTACCAATACGCTTATTAGCATCAGCCCCAACCCGGCTGATGATAACCTGGTATATATCGAATGGACGGCTACAGCAGGCACAGAGATGCAACTCGTGATGGTGGATATAGCGGGCAGGGAAGTGTACCGTACATCGGCCATAGCGCAGGAGGGGTATAACAAAACAACTGTGTCACCACCATTACTGGCTACGGGTATGTACTTCATGCACATGACCATAGGGCATAAGGCCTACATACGCAAACTGGTTTTTCGCCGTAGGTAAGGCCTACCTATTGAACAATATTTTGAAATAGAAAGACGGTTTCCTTAGCTGGTCGCGCAGGTCCATATCTGTGAACATGCAACTGATGGTATTGCTCAAAGCCTTGCTTTTATGCGCTTTGTTCACCACGAAGTTGAACAACCATGGGAAACGGCACAGCTTCTGTAGTGTAGTGCTGATACGCAGCTCGTCTCCTATGCGTTTGTACAGCACATCGTCATATGCTTCTTTCAGGAAAGCGGCATCATAGCGGTTGTCTTTTATACAGTTTTCTATCGCCGCCGCCGCCAGCATGCCGCTGTAGAGTGCGTTGCCTATGCCTTCTCCGCTAAAGGGGTCCACCAGGCTGGCGGCATCTCCTGTCAGTATAAAGTTGTCGCCCGACACCGGCAGTTGCTCCGTGCCCATCGGCAATCCCCAGCCTAAAATTTTACCATGCAGCTTAGCATCTTTAAATCGGGGAGCAATGTTGGGATTGTTTTTGATAGCATCCAGCATTTTTTCCCGCAGGTTGATTTTCTTTTCCCGGATGCGTTCTGATAATATTCCTACTCCCACATTGGCCATGCCATTTGGGAGGGGGAACACCCAGAAATAGCCGGGCAACACTTCGGGCAGAAAATGCAGCTCGATGAAATTGTCTTCATTCATCCCGGTAACACCTTCATAATAAGCCCTCAGCCCTACTGCTGAAGTCTTCTCGGTAGTATGCTGACCCAGGAATTGTTTGCGTATGGCGCTTTTATCACCGTCAGCACCCACTATCAGCGGTGCGGTAACGGTATAGTCTTGTCCGTGCTGCACAAAGTTTACAGTCACTTTGCCATCCTCACGTGTTATCGATTGTAAAGTCGCTTCCTGGTAGATGGTAGTGTATGGCGATGGCAGTTTTTCAAACAGGAAATTATCGAACACCATCCTTGGTGTGGTAAAGCCCGGCGCCTGCTCACCCGGTTGCCTGTTGGGGTTGAAGGGTATGTTCAGTGGTTTGCCGTTAGGCGCTACGAATATGATGCCATGGCTGGGCGTAAACATGTTTTCTTCCTTAAATAGTTCCTGCAGCCAATCAGGATTAGCCCTGCGCAACACAAGGGCTGTTTTTCCGCTGCATGCGTCACCGCACACTTTATCGCGCGGAAAAAGTTCTTTTTCTATGATGACGTGTGGTATGCCTGCCTTGGTGAGATACATAGAAGTACCTGCACCTGCCGGCCCCGCACCTATTATTATTACCGAAGTTTCAATCTTTTTACTGTCCATCTGCCTAACAAGCGCCAAATATAGCAGCCAAATGTCAATTTAACGGTATTAATTCTTTTGCATACCCAACTTTCTTAGGTATATTTATGTCTGTTTATTTGCATGGATAATAAAATCATAAAAGGTAGCCTTA
>JACFNS010000205.1 GCA_019454705.1 Taibaiella sp.
GGTTTGCAACCGGCAGAAGCACTATTCAGCTACATGGCTATTTTGCCAGATACAGTCTTATTTCTATCAAGTATTTAAGGTGTAAACTTAGGCACTGCGTGTGTCCATTTAAAGCCGTAAATATCATTAGCTAAAAAGTCTTCAATTTTATCAAATGTGTACTGCCCGTCATCTCCATTGTTAAAAAACAGGAATTTGCAAATATTAGTCTGGATTTGAACATAGTAGACTACGGTCAATTTGGTTCCTAATTCATTTCCAATTCCATATTGAAGGTCTATAATAGTTGAATTTAACAACTTCGACAATTCGTCATTTGTATTACTCTTATCATTTATTGTGGTATATGAATATGTCTCATTATGCAAATCTGCCAAATTCGTCCAGCCAATTTTCTCAACAACACTAATAGACTCCCCATCATCGTTAATAGATAGAACGAGCGCTTTCTTTTCTCCCTGATTCCGAATATTTATATGCAGTTCTAACAAGGTAGAACCAAGGGCGACTTTGATAATATTGACAACCTGAAAATTTTTCATTCGGAGGCCTAGTTTGAAATTGACTTTCTTACAGGCTTAGCTAATTTACCCATTTTTCCTCAACACAAAAGTCAAATTCGCTGTCATCTTAGCATTATCTAATACCTCTACCTGCATCTGGTGTTTGGCAGCGAAATCATCCAGCAGCCTGCGGCTGATGAAGTGGAGCTGGTTTTGTGTTTTGTTAAAGCCTAAGAGTTTAGTAGAGAATACTTCGGTCAGTTTAGTGCCTTTTATTCGTTCTGTAAGTTCTGATATACCATCTCGGATGATGAGTACCCCACCCTTGTTTAATGCACTGTAAGCTTTTTCCAACAGGGCTTCCTGCTGCTCGGGCAGCAGGTAGTGCAGTACATCGGCTATAATGATACCGTCGCAGGGTTGCAGTTCAACTTTGGTCAGGTCGCCCTGCTCAAAGTTGATACCCTCATCGCGCAGGAAATTGCCTTGTGCTGTTTCTATTTTTTCCTCATCGTAATCAATACCCGTAAACACCCGCCCCGGTGCCGACCAATGCAGCATATAGGTCATAAAGCCGTAACCGCAACCGAGGTCGTAAAATCTGCCCTCTCGCGGCAGTAGTTGGTGAAAAGGCTCATAGTAACCTTCCAGCCGGGTTTTGATGCGGCAATACCATTCCAGCACCGGGCCTTTGTAGGTATAGCTACGTTGTAATTGCTCTTTGAAGTAGGTAGGTGTTTCGTTTTGCTCCTTCAACTCCGCCAGTTCCTTACGCATCCACCGTCCAATATTCTTGGCACGTTCTGTATAGTTGCTCCCGAACCTTGTATCGCCGGGGGTAATATGCGGGTGAATGTACAGGGAGCAGGTACCGTCTTTAAGCAGCCAGTCGCCTTTCTGCATCGTATAATGTACACCGTGCATTACAATAGGTACTATATCCAGTTGCAGCTGTTCGGCTATATAAAAAGCCCCCTTGTGAAAACGCTTGATTTTATCATCGTAGCTGCGCGTGCCCTCGGGAAAAACCACTACCGAGTAGCCCCTGTTGGTAAACTTTCTCAAGGGCTCAATGCTGTCTTCCGCCCCATCGGCCACGGGGTAATATTCGCCCATGCGTACCACAGCGCCAAATACCGGGGAGCGCCAAACCCATTTGTTGGTGAGCAGTACCAGTTTAGGGTGCAGCATGGTAGTGACCAGTATGTCTAAAAACGAAGTGTGGTTGGCGATGTATACGGATGGTTTCTGGTAGTCTTCGTTGCCGATGTTATATATCCTCTTTTTGGTATTGACCATAATATACATCATGCTGCGGGTGAGCGCACTGATGCAAATATGAAACAGGTACTTGCCCCTTTCTTTGCCAAAAGGCCATAGCCTGGTGAATAGCACGCCCAGGATGGTAAGGACCATTGAGCCTGTGAAGAAATAGGTAAAGGCAAATACGGATATAAAGAAACTACGTAGCGTGAAGGGCAGAAACTTTTTATCGGCACGGTGCTGTATGAACCAGTTGAACAGGAAGGGTTGCAGGGTTTGTGATATAAAGAGTACGCAAACAAGGCCTGTAACCGATATAAAAGCGATAGAACGCAAAGCGGGGTGTTTGGCCAGCAGCAGCACGCCAAGTCCGATCACAACGGTTAACGCCGATACATACACGGCTGCGCGAACAGAACTTAGTTTTTGTTTACCTGTTCGTAAACGCTCTACTAAGCCATCCATAGTAAATATGGTATAATCATCGCCCAGGCCAAAGATGAGGGAGGAGATAATGATGTTGACGATATTGAATTTTAGTCCCAGTAAAGACATCAGCCCCAATATCCATACCCAGGAAATAGCCATAGGCAGGAAGGCGATTATGGCTAATTCTATACGCCCATAGCCAATAAGCAGGGCGAAGAATACAATGAGTGATGAGTAAACAGCTATATCGGTAAAGTCATTATTGAGTATCGTTACCAACTGTGTAGCGCCCTGCTGCCGGTCGGTAATAGTTACTGATTCCTGTTTTGATAAAGTTTCAAATACCTCGTCCCTGTATTCCGCAGGTACTTTCAGCGCCATGATGGCGTAGTGCTGATTGCTGTCTGATGAGAATCCGCCCGGGAAAAATGTTTTTAAGGTGCGGATAGTTTCCTCATCGAATGTGGTATAATCATTCTGTAAAGTTTGCCCGAAACGGGAAAATGCATTTTGCGCAAACCCGGCTTCGGTAGCTGCTTTGTTTACATACGCCACTACCCTGTTTGTTTTCTCCTCGTTCCAATAGTTGCGCCAGCGTGCCAGACGTTCCTGCTGTTCCTGTATCGATGGTAGCAGCATGGTAGGATCAGACGTACCTTTTATCCATCCCTTGTCTTCCAGTTCTGCAACCTGTTGCTTGACTGTTTCCAGTTGTTGTAATGCTTTGTCTTCCGAGCCCTCCTGCGCCACTACGAAGACAGAACTTAATGCTACTGTATTTACCTCGCTTACTTCTTCCTGTGCTTTCTGCAACTCCGGCGAGAGATAGTTCAGGTTCATCAGGTTGCTGTCGAACTGTACCCCTGTGCTGAAGTACAACATTACCGGTGTGAGCAAAAAAATGAACAACACCAGCCATTTGTTACGTTCGGGTTTCCATTGGGCTATTTTATCGAAGAGGGTGTTGCGTTGTTGTTCCTTTGTATGGCGGCTCCCCTGTCCACCCGCTTGCCCCGGCCCTAAAGGGAGGCCACGCTGCAATCCTGCTTTTCCTGCCTGCCCTATGGGCAGGTGCGGCAAGAATATGAGTGTACACAATGCTGCACCCAAGAGGCTGGCAGCGGCGAATAATCCTAAATCCTGCAATATGGGTGTGCTGACCAAACGTAGCGAAAGGAAAGCTGCAATAGTGGTAAAGCTGCCGAGTGTAAGTGGTTGAGAAAGTTCTTTTACAGTGTCACGGATATTGGTATTGTTCCGTGCCTGTGAGAGGAAATGTATAGAAAAATCAATAGCTATACCCATGATGATAGCACCTGCCCCCAGCGCAATGACTGATATACTACCCTGCACCAGCGATACTATACCCAAACCCATAGCTCCACCATATAATACCGGCACCAGCAATAACAAAGGTGTTCTCTTTCGGCGAAAGAAGTAGAAGGTTAGCGCCAGCAGCAATACTATCGTAACAGACAAGGTAACTATTGTATCGGTGCGCATCTGCGTAGCATTGCCTGCAGCTACCGCCGGCCCGCCAAAGTAGGTGATATTTACCCCTGCATGCTGCTGTTCCCAATTGGCAATAAATTTATCCGCTTCTTCAAAGAATGCGCTGTTCTTACCTGTTTCGCTTGCTTTGTATTGTGGTTTCAGGAAGAAGGTCAGTTTCCCGCTTTCTTTGTGAAACAGGTAGCCTTCATAGCTTTCGTAATTATCATCATATTGCAGTGCCCTTAGTTTATTCCAGACGATGGCGGATATGCCTACGGGGTCAGCCGCTACCATCTTTTTATAATATACGCTTGCGGGCGATAATAAGATGCGCTTATTTGCTTCGAGGGTTTTAGTTATCTGCTCCTCCTGTAGGAGGGTGTCAATTTTTGCATAGTCTTCAGCGGTAAGAAACAGGGGCAGGTTTTGCTGCACGATTCCTGTTATAGCTTCTTCCATGCCGCTGCCGGGCTGCAGCATGATGGTATCTATAAATTCACCAAACCTGGCAGAGAACTTTTCAGTAAAATCGTTAGCCGCAGCTACCAGGCTATCGCTGTCGCGGTAGCTGCTGTCGGTAAGGGATGCCAGGAATATTACCTGCTCGCCCGCCTGTGTTTTGCTGATGGCATCGTTCATGGCATGGAGGGCCTTGCTGTCGGGCAGCATAGAACTGATGTCTTCTTTCAACTCTACTTTGCTTGCAAAGAATACCCACAAGCCAAAGCTCAACAGGAATACCAGCCAGAAAACAGGCTTTCTCCGGCGGAAAAAATCATAAATGGGTACAAAAAAAATGTGCATGTATTATATACAGGTGCCGCTAAAAAAATCAGCTTTCAAAATCCTCATACAAAAGATATTTCTTCCTTATCTGCTTAAACGCATCCAGGTCTTTCTGCCAGGTAGCCCTTATGTCTTCTTCCGTCCAGCCCTGCTCTACCTGTTTTCTCAGTTCTTTTGTACCCGCCAGTTTCTCAAAGAAGTTGTTGAAAAACTTATCCTTGTTCGGGTACCATTTGTAGGCACGCAACAGCCAGGTAAGCTTTACATACCCGGCACCCACTTTCTTAGCGTCTTCGGTAGTCATGGCCAGCATCATACCATAGCAGGTTTTGGCAGCATGCAACGGATCCGGGCCTTCATCGGCGATATTGGGCATAAAGCCGTACATACAATGATCTTTAAAAGAAGGATGGCCAAACTGCTGGAAAGGGTATTTTGTGCCCCGCCCTACGCTTACATCTGTACCCTCGAACAAGCATAGCGACGGATATAAATATATAGCCGCCATCGTCCGCAAATTGGGCGACGGGTTAACGGGCAGTTCGTACATCGTATTATGGTCGTAACCTTTGCATGGTATCACGGTCATCTTCAGTTTATCCGCCCCGGTAAACCATTTTTCGCCTACCAGCATTTTCGCGTACTCACCTGCAGTCATACCATATACTATCGGTACAGGCTGCATGCCTACAAATGATTTCAGCGATTTATCCAGCACAGGGCCATCAATAAAAAAACCATTAGGATTAGGACGGTCCAGTATCATGATTTGTTTGCCATAGGCGGCGCAGGCTTCCATGGCATATTGCATAGTGGATATATAAGTGTAGAACCGCACCCCTACATCCTGTATGTCATATATCAGCACATCTACATCCGCCAGGTGTGCTTCAGTAGGTTTCTTAGTGCTAGA
>JACFNS010000206.1:0-5030 GCA_019454705.1 Taibaiella sp.
CTGCCATTTTTTATCTAATAGTTCTTTGTTTACTGATACATTATTCTCCTCCCCATGTGTGTCCCAGCCACAGGTCGGGAGGGGCCTAAAACTCAGCATTGCCCGGTGTACGCGGGAAGGGTATTACATCACGTATATTGGTCATGCCGGTAACGAACAACACCATACGCTCAAAGCCCAGCCCGAAGCCTGCGTGTGGCACGGTACCAAAGCGGCGGGTGTCTAAGTACCAGTACATTTCTTCTACAGGTATATGCATCTCGCGCATGCGTTGCTCCAGTACTTCCAGGCGCTCTTCACGTTGCGAGCCACCTACAATCTCGCCGATGCCCGGTGCCAGTATATCCATAGCGGCTACGGTCTTGCCGTCATCGTTCATCCGCATGTAGAAGGCTTTGATGTCTTTAGGATAGTTGGTTACGATAACCGGTTTTTTAAAATGCTTCTCTACCAGGTAACGCTCATGCTCACTCTGCATATCTATACCCCAGCTCACATCATACTGAAACTGCTTCTTCTTGTAAGCTTTCGATTGCATCAGTATGTCTATCGCCTCGGTATAAGTGATGCGCTCAAATTTGTTGTTCAGCACAAACTCAAGCTTATCTATCAAGCCCATTTCGCTGCGCTCGTTCTGCGGCTTTTGGCTTTCTTCGTTCTTCAGCCTTTCCGCCAAAAACTCCAGGTCTTCCCTGTTGTTGTCCAGCGCATATTTGATAATGTACTTCAGCAGGTCTTCGGCCAGGTCTGCGTTATCGTGTATATCGTTGAAGGCTACCTCGGGTTCTATCATCCAGAACTCGGCCAGGTGGCGCGCGGTGTTACTGTTCTCTGCCCGGAATGTAGGTCCGAAGGTGTAGATTTCACCCAGCGCAGTTGCACCCAGTTCACCCTCCAGTTGTCCGCTCACTGTCAGGTTAGTAGCACGGCCAAAGAAGTCTTCTTCAAAGTTGATACTGCCATCTTCTTTGCGTGGGGTATTGTCAAAAGGGAGGGTAGTTACCTTAAACATTTCACCCGCACCTTCTGCATCGCTGGCGGTAATGATGGGTGTATGCAGGTACACAAAGCCCCTGTCGTTGAAAAACTTGTGTATGGCGTATGCCAGTGTATGCCTTACGCGGAACACAGCGCTGAATGTATTGGTACGGAAACGCAGGTGCGCTATCTCGCGCAGGTACTCCAGGCTGGGCCTGTTCTTCAATTGCAGCGGGAATGCCTCGGGGTCGCAAGCGCCGTATAGCTCTACGGTATCGGCTTTTACTTCTACGGTCTGCCCTTTACCTAACGATGCTACCACGGTACCATTGATATTAAGCGCAGCGCCTGTGGTAATGTTCTTCAGCAATTGTTCATCGGTGTTTTCAAAGTCTATCACCACTTGCAGGTTGCCCAGGCAAGAGCCATCATTCAGGGCTATAAACTGGTTGTTGCGGAACGAGCGTACCCATCCCTTTACATTTACTTTGTAGTCTGTTTCCCCGCTTTGCAGTATCTGCTTAATTTTTGTGCGTTTCATACTATATGCCCCTCAGGGCTTTATTATTCATTATTTGTCGAAAAATAAATACTTAACCGCAATCACTATCATGAAGATGGCGAATATTTTTTTGACTATACTGGTATCCAGTCCCAGTACCACTTTACTGCCCAGGTATCCCCCTATTACAAAGGTGGCCGCCAGTATTAAGGCAATCTTCCAGTTTACCTGTCCTTCTTTGTAATAGTTGTAGGCACCTATAAATGCTACCGGCAACGACAGCATAGCCAGTGATGTACCCTGCGCCATCTTTTGCGATAGACCGAATATGATAACCAGTGCAGGAACTATTACCACGCCACCGCCTATACCTACCAGGCTGGACATGAATCCTGCTGCGAAGCCTATAACCAACAATGCGAGAAGATAACCCGTACTCATATATATGGTGTTTTAGTTCACTAATTCGCCATGGGCGGGCTCGCCAAACTTGGCCGTATAGTCGTTGATACTGTGCATCAGTATCTTTTTAGCCAGGCGTTGTCCCTCAAATTCCTCAATCTTCACCAGCTTGTTTTCCAGCTTTTTATACTCCTCAAAAAAGTGGCGCAGCTCGTCTATAAAGTGTGAAGGTAACTCACTTATATCATTTATATGCGCTACGCTCATGTCATTGGCGCATACGGCTATCAGCTTGTCATCGGCCTCGCCCTGGTCCAGCATGCGCATCACGCCTATCACTTTGGCCTCTACCAGTGTCATAGGGTGCATAGTTATCTGCGATAGCACCAGTATATCCAGCGGGTCTTTATCGTCGCAATAGGTACGGGGAATAAAACCATAGTTGGCCGGGTAATATACAGATGAGTATAATACACGGTCCAGTTTCAGCAATCCTGTTTCTTTGTCCAGCTCATACTTCGCCCTCGAGCCCTTGGGTATTTCAATAATCGCCGTCACCGTTTCAGGTACGTTTTCTCCATAACTCACTGAATGCCAGGGGTTGAAATTCATTTCTCTTTGTTTTTTAGACTGCAAAGGTAAATGTTAAAATCGCTATTCGGTTTAACTATGGAAGATAAAAAACAATACCTTGGCAAACATTTCGTTTGTTTTAAGGGTTATGCTGGATGGTTTCAGTGTCATGGGTATGTAACACTACATTAACTTTATGAGAAAATTAAGAAACCTGAATTGATATTTTGAGGCATCCGTATATCTTTGCAAGCTATCGAATTCATATAGTATTAAATAGTAAACTAAACTAAAACTAGTAAAAACCAGAATTATGGCAGAAGTAAAATCAGCCGCAAAACCACAAGGTGCACGTGCAGGACAGCCTAACAAATCAAGTGACCTGTTAAAGAACTTTTTGGTAATTGTTGTAATGATCGCATTAGCAGAGGCAATATTCCACCTGTATTTCGGCAGCAGCGCCAACTTCAGGGATGATGAACGACATGTGCCTGCTAACCTGTTGGGTACTATGTACCTGGGCGGCTGGGTTGTACCTATCCTGATGTCAACAGCCCTGATATTGTTGTTCTTCGTATTTGAGCGTGCGATGACCGTTTTCAAAGCTAAGGGTAAGGTAAATGCTACTGAGTTCGTACGTAAGGTGCAATACCACCTGGCTAACAAAAACATTGACGCGGCTATGGCTGAGTGCGACAAGCAAGCAGGCAGCGTAGGTAACGTAATGAAAGCGGGCCTGATAAAGTACCGCGAAATGATTGACAACAAAGAACTGGAAACTGAGCAGAAGATAGCCAGCATCCAGAAGGAGATAGAAGAGGCTACAGCACTGGAAATGCCGGTGATGGAAAAGAACATGGTGTTCCTGTCCACTATCGCTTCGGTAGCTACGCTGATAGGCCTGTTCGGTACGGTATTGGGTATGATACGCGCGTTCGCCGCGATGTCTACCGGTGGTGCTCCTGATAGCGCTGCACTGGCGGCAGGTATCTCTGAGGCCCTGGTAAATACGGCCCTGGGTATCGGTACGTCGGCTATCGCTATTATAGCTTACAACTTCTATACTACTATTATAGACAACATCACTTTCGGTATCAACGAGAGCGGTTTCACACTGACACAAAACTTTTACGCTAACTATAAGTAATAGTCAGCGTATTCATCAGTGTTTGTGATGAGGAAAGGTTGTGGAATTTTGCTGCAACGGTATCTTATTAATTGAACAGTGTAGAATTATAACAGATGGCAAAACACCAAATGCCCAAGAAGAGTACGAATGTGGACATGACCGCTATGTGTGACGTAGCGTTCCTGCTGCTGACGTTCTTCATGCTGGCAACACAATTCAAGCCGGATGAGCCGGTGACAGTGACCACTCCGAACTCAATATCGGAGATACCGCTGCCGGACGCCGATATCATGATGATTACTGTGGATCCGGATGGACGTATTTTCTTCTCTATAGACGACCAGAAAGTGCGCAAGGACCTGATAGACAAGCTGGATGAGCAAAAAGGCCTGAACCTGACAGAAGCTGAAAAAACGAATTTCGTTATCGGGGCTTCTGTGGGTGTCCCTTTCAGCCAGTTGAAGTCTTACCTGGCTGCTGATGCGGACCAGCGTTCAAAAATGGACAAGCAGGCACCCGGTATTCCTACAGATACCATAGTGACATCGGAAAGGCACGAACTGGCCCTCTGGATTAAAGAGGCCAGGTACTCCAACCCCAAACTGCGTATTACTATCAAGGCTGACGCAAAAGCGCCTTACCCTGATATAAAGAAAGTAATAGGCACGCTGGAAGGCTGGAAGATATTCAAGTTCAACCTGATAACAGGATTGAAAGCAGTACCGCCGGGAACAGCAGCTTATGAAGAAGTGATGGGCGGTAAGAAAGAAGGATAACAATATTTAAAAACAATAAAAGCTTAGTTCCATGGCAGAAATGGAAGTCGCCGATAAGGGCGGCAAGAAAGGCCCGGGGGTCAAGAAAGGTAAGAAGCTGTCCACGCGCGTGGATTTAACTCCGATGGTGGACTTAGGTTTTCTGTTGATAACATTCTTCATGTTGACGACAACGCTGAACAAGCCTAAGACCATGGAGATAAATATGCCTTATAAGGATGAGATCATTCCTGAAGAGGACGAAACAAAAATCAAGGAAAGTACCGCCCTTACAGTATTGCTGAGCAAAAAGCACAGGATATACTATTACGAGGGCATGGCTACTGACCCGGAAACTCCGCCCGATGTGAAGATAACCGGCTTCAAACCTGAAAAAGGTATCAGGGATGTGATAATAGACAAGATGAAGAAAGTGGAAGACCTGAAGCGTGCCGGCCAGCTTACCGCTAAAGACAAAACAACGGTATTGATAAAACCCGATACGAACAGTACCTATGAAGACCTGGTAAACATGCTGGATGAAATGGCTATCAACGATGTACGTGTATATGCCATAGTAGATATCACAGATGTAGACAGGGAATTCATACAGGCAACTGAACAGGCATCGGGCGAATAATGCCGGGCCTTGTTTATGGAAATGATGTGTGTAAAGCATCTTATTAATTAA
>JACFNS010000206.1:5040-5378 GCA_019454705.1 Taibaiella sp.
AATGGATAGTAATAAAATATTAAACAGCGACTATCTCGACATTCTCTTCGAGGGCCGTAACAAGGTGTACGGTGCTTATGAGCTGCGCAAGAATTATCCGAAGAGGATGATGCGCTCTATGTTCATAATCGGGGGTATTGGTGTGGTGATAGCTGCGGCAGCATTGGTGTCTACACTGAAACCCAGTGAAGGCCCGCGCGAAGCCATTACCAAAGAGGTAGTATTGGCTGAGCCGCCACCAATTGACCCAAACGAGCCACCACCTCCACCACCGCCACCGCCGCCACCGCCGGTTAAACCAACGGTGAAATTCACACCGCCGGTGATAGAGAAGGATG
>JACFNS010000207.1 GCA_019454705.1 Taibaiella sp.
CGCGACTATGAGAAGGAGGAAGAATACCTGCTGAAAAAGCACAACATAAAAGTGATACCAGTATCGGAAGTACGCAAGAAAGGTGTTGAAAGCGTGGTGCGTTCTGCCCTGTTGCACCTCAGCAATTGCGATGATATTTATGTTTCTTTCGATGTGGACTCGTTAGACAATTCTATTTCACGGGGCACAGGAACGCCCGTGAGCAACGGCCTGCGCGAACGTGAGGCCGAAGATTTGCTGGCAACCATCATGCAGAACCATAAAATCTGCTGTTTTGAAGTAACAGAAGTAAACCCCACGCTGGACAAAGAAAACCTGATGGCTGAAATAGCCTTCAATATCCTGCAGCGTAGCGTGAATATATTGCTGGTGAACTAACGTGGCTCCATATCTGAGCAGAATACACCTGAGAAGTTGACATCAGCATTATTTTCATCGACATATACGCCTGAGAAACTACCGGATGCTTTATCGTAAAAATCCTTATCTGGATCTATACTGTTTGACCTTGGGTTGGTCAATTCATCAAATGTGAGCGTAAAACTTTTGATGGTATACCCGGCGGTATTGCTTATAATTAAAGACGGGGAGTTAGCTTGGGTAATGGTATAAGTACCTGTAGTAGCCACATTCGTCATCAGTACCTTTACATTATACACACTATTGGCTGATGTCAGGAGCCCCATATCCAGCAAGGTTTTGTCAGTGCCATTGGCGGTTATTACTGCTACTCCACCCGTAGCCGATTCTCCATTTGCTGGCGTGTATACAGTACCGTTAATATTGAATTCAAGGTATGCTTTAGTGCCATTCTTGCACCTGTATGTAACGGCAGGCGTGGGATTATCGTCATCATCGCTGCTATTGCGGGGTGAACATGATGTAATGGCAAACAGGCCGAATGATAGTGCGGCAATTAATATTCTCTTCCTCATAGAAATAAAGATAATATTTTTTTGCCAAAACATAACAGCTATTGCTTCACAAAACGACAACTGTACAGAGTTTCAACACCCGACGATACGGTAAGATAATACAACCCGTTTACCAAGGTTGACACATCAATGCTCTGTTGTTCATGTTGTGTGGCGCTGTGCCTGTGCACTACTTGTCCATATACATTAGTAATGACAACATTATAGCTATCTGACAAGAACAGACGCGATGAAATCCTCATTTCATTCTTTACCGGGTTTGGCGAAATGATTATTCCGGCCTTTTCTCTTGCCTGCCCTATTGATGCGGCTGCCATGTACACTGATGAATAAACAGTATCCGAACATCCACCTTTTGTTGTTATCAGCCTGACTATATACGTCCCTGAGTCGTTATATGTATGCGATGGGTTAGCATATGTTGATGTTTGACCGTCACCAAAGTTCCAGTTATAACTTGTGCCGTTCACCGATTTATTGGTAAAGTTCACACTGTTACCAGTACTAATTGCATAACTGAAATCTGCCTCCGTTTTGTATTGACCAATATGCCAATAAGCCATACTATCGAAAACTACAGCCTTGGCAGCAGCCCTGATGTTGGCCGCATCCGTGGCATTAAGCGAATAATTGTAATTCAACTTCGTGGGGTCTTTGCGAAATATAGTGGTATAAAAAGCGCAGGCCGCTGCATAGCTCCCCGCCATAGATGGGTGGCTTTCATCGGCATCATACAACTCAATATTTGGATGCTGCATCCTGATAACCCTCCACACAGCCCCTGCCGGCGAAACAATTCCCTGGTTGTCATTGGCCAGCGTTTCATATCGCGCTCTTATTACACTATCCATACCTGTATATGTGCAGAAGTGCGGCCAGCCTTGCGGCGTATATGTACCACACATGCCTGCATCTCCGTTCTTTCTGCCCCATGTCATATAGTATAACGTTTCAGCGCAAGGGTTACTTACATTCACTAAGCTATCCAGCAGGCGGCCATACAGCAGTGTTGTACTGTACACCTGTTGATACGGCAGCGCAGGGTGCTGGCTCTGTTCCTGCAGCACTACATAGTCCCAGTTGCCCTGCTTAATCTTGTTTTTTGATGCCATGCTGGTATAATGGCCGCCAAATGTAAACCCTCCCGGTGCCTCCATTTCCCATACCAGCGTATCACCTGTGCCGCTTGCCATATTAGCTACTATCTGCGGCATGTTATTAACGTAGGTGTAGCTGTTTCCCAAAAAGAGTACGCGAACTTTCTTACCGGCAAAAGCATCTGTACCTACCAACAAAACGAAAAGAAAAGCAGAATATATACGAACCATAAAATGTATTGAACGGCAATATAGACAGTAATATCCTGCTGCCGGTTTGGCTTTTGTCATTCTTTTGGTAATTCATACCGGGTATGCTCTGTTTTAGGGCCGCAACACCTCACATACCCCTTTTTCGTAATTCCACATATTTATCCTACCTTTGCGCCTAATTTTTTTGTAGATTATGGCGACGTGTGTTCAGTTGAATTGCATAAATAACTAATAACTAAACACTTAGCCGGGCGATAACAGATATGACCAAAGGACGGTACGCAGAATATAAAGGCTTAAACATGCCTTCCATCGAGCAGGAAGTACTGCAAAGGTGGAAGGACAACGATACATTCAGGAAAAGTATAGATAACCGCAATGGCAATGAGCCCTTCGTATTTTATGAAGGCCCGCCCAGCGCCAACGGCATGCCAGGTATTCACCACGTTATTTCCCGTACGCTCAAAGACCTCGTTTGCCGCTACAAAACCATGCAGGGCTACCAGGTAAAGCGTAAAGCCGGATGGGATACGCACGGCCTGCCCGTAGAACTGGGTGTTGAAAAAGAACTGGGCATTACAAAAGAGGATATAGGCACCAAAATATCAGTAGAAGATTATAACAAAAAGTGCCGCGAGGCCGTGATGCGCTACAAAGGCGAGTGGGAAAGCATTACGGAAAAGATGGGCTATTGGGTAGATATGACCGACCCATACATCACCTTCGATAATAATTATATAGAAACTCTGTGGTGGGCGCTCAAAGAGCTGCACAACAAGGGCTATTTATACAAGAGCGTCAGCATACAACCCTACAGCCCCGCTGCGGGTACGGGCTTAAGTTCGCACGAGCTAAACCAACCCGGCACCTACAAAGACGTAAAGGACACCACAGTAGTCGCTATGTTCAAGGCGCATTACTATCACTTGTTCGATGCGGTAATGAAAGAAGGTGGCAGCGTGTACTTTATGGCGTGGACCACCACCCCATGGACGTTACCATCCAACTGCGGTTTGACGGTAGGGCCAAACATTGATTACGTACTGGTAAAAACATTCAACCCCTATACCCACGAACCCATACACGTTGTACTGGCTAAACCATTGTTGGGCAAATACTTCAAAGAAGAAGGGAAGGACTCTGATTTCGGAGCGTACAATTCTGAATCTAAAGTACTGCCCTGGAGCATCGTTAATGAATTCAAAGGCGAAGCTATTGCAGGATGCCGTTACGACCAGCTACTACCCTACGAAGGTAATACCGCGCAAGTAGCAGGTGGCGATCCCTGGCGCGTAGTTACCGGCGACTTCGTAACTACGGAAGACGGTACGGGTATAGTACACACCGCCCCAGCCTTTGGTGCCGACGACTTTAAAGTAGGCAGGCAGCACAACCTCGGTATCCTCACTATGGTGGACCGCGAAGGTAAGTTCAACGACTACATGGGCGAGTTGAGCGGACGTTATGTAAAGAACTACAAAAACGACCCCGACTACAAAGATGTAGATGTGGACATAGCGGTGAAGCTGAAGCTGAGCGGCAACGCCTTCAAAGTAGAAAAATATGAACATAGCTATCCGCACTGCTGGAGGACGGATAAGCCCGTAATATATTACCCGCTGGATGCATGGTTCATCAAAACCACGGCAGTAAAAGACAGGATGATAGAACTGAATAAGACTATCAACTGGAAACCCGCTGCTACCGGCACTGGCCGCTTTGGCAACTGGCTGGAGAATATGGTGGATTGGAACCTGAGCCGAAGCCGTTTCTGGGGTACACCATTGCCTATATGGATAAGTGAAGATGGTACGGAAACAAAATGCATAGGCAGCATCGAAGAACTGATGGATGAACTGCGTTATGCAGACAAAGTGTTGAACCTGAACCAGGCTGAGGTGTACGACAGGGATATAGAAAAACTGGACCTGCACAAGCCTGTGGTTGACCAACTGGTACTGGCTACCAAAGACGGCAAGCCTATGCACCGCGAGCCCGACCTGATAGATGTATGGTTTGACAGTGGTGCTATGCCCTATGCGCAATGGCACTACCCTTTTGAGAATAAAAAAGAACACAAGCATAACTTCCCTGCCGACTTTATAGCCGAGGGTGTTGACCAGACACGCGGATGGTTTTACACACTTCACGTATTGGGCGTAATGCTCTTCGACAGTGTGGCTTACAAAACCGTTGTGAGTAACGGGCTGGTGCTGGATAAAAACGGCAACAAGATGAGTAAGCGCCTGGGCAACGTGGTAGACCCTTTCAAAACTATAGACGAGAACAGCGCCGATGCAACACGCTGGTACCTCATTACCAATGCCAGCCCCTGGGACAGCATGAAGTTCGACCTGGCGGGTATCAAAGAAGTACAACGCAAATTTTTCGGCACCTTATACAATACTTACCAGTTCTTTGCCCTGTATGCCAATGTAGATGGCTTTAACTTCAAAGAACGTTATATACCCGTACACCAGCGCCCTGAAATAGACCGCTGGATACTGTCTGAACTCCATTCGCTGGTGCATAACGTCACCACTTACATGGACGAGTACGAGCCTACACAGGCAGGCCGGGCTATTGAATACTTCCTGGACGAGCAACTGAGCAACTGGTATGTACGCCTCTGCCGCCGCCGTTTCTGGAAAGGTGAATACAACGAAGACAAGATAGCTGCTTACCAGACACTGTACGAATGCCTGGAGACCATCAGCTTCCTCATTGCGCCTATATCGCCTTTCTTTGCCGACTGGCTGTACCAGAACCTGAATAGTGTGACCAAACGCTACGAGGCGCAGTCGGTACACCTGGCAGAGTTTCCGCAGATAGACGACAGCGTGGTGGATAAGGAGCTGGAAGAGCGTATGCAACTGGCACAGGACGTATCATCGCTGGTACTGAGCCTGCGCAAAAAGGAAAATATAAAAGTGCGCCAACCACTGCAAAAGGTGCTGATACCCGTGCTGAACAAGCATATGCAGCAGCAATTGCAGGCCGTGGAAGATTTGGTAAAAAATGAGGTGAATGTAAAAGAAGTTCAATACCTTGTTGATACGGAAGGCTTTATAAAAAAGAAAGTAAAAGCCAACTTTAAAACACTGG
>JACFNS010000208.1 GCA_019454705.1 Taibaiella sp.
TAAATATCACTATGTTCGCCACTATGAAACCCATTGTACTGCAAACCCTGCTCACATCCAGCTCGCCCAGCTGCGACAGTGTGGTATCGTACGAGGTAAAGCTATCGGAAGCCGCGAAGCTGCAAAACAAGGAGATAACCGGGCTGGAAACACCTGCTGAGCAGATAAAACTGCTGGACCAGATACCGGTAGACAGCATAGTGCAGGAACTGGTGCGCATAGCCAGGGGTTATTCTGAAGAAATGTCGGAATACCAGAACATGATAAAAGCTTACACGGAACAGGATATACAGACCTTGCACCAGCTCATCATGAAATCGAAAGAAGAAGGCGACAATATGGACGCCTTCCTGGATGAGCGCAATGAGAAATGGATAGACCGCATGGCCGAACGGATGGACCAACGGTCTGTATTTTTTGCCGTAGGTGCCGGGCACCTGTGGGGCGAGAAAGGGCTGATACAACTGCTGCGCGGGCAAGGCTACAGTGTCGAACCCCTGAAATAAATTATGCGTTAAATTCTTCGAGTACCGCTTTTATCGTATCGTTTGTCAGTGGTTTATTAAGAAAACGCCTTACTGAGTCATAACCTTTTACGCGGGCAATATCATTTTCGTTGATAGACGAAGACAGCATGTACATGTGATAGTTTTTCTTGAGGCCATCGGGCATTTTTTCAAAATTCTCCACAAATTCAAAACCATTCATTACGGGCATTTGTATATCTACAAATACCACGGTGGTACCCTGCGCCGTGCCTACCGCCTGGATATGCTCCAAAGCTTGTGAAGCCTGCTGGAATACCTTAACAGACTCGCACATGCCGCTGTTGAGTATTATTTTTTCAGCAATAAAACAATCAAGCTTGCTATCGTCTATAACTATAAAATTCATTTTGTCTACGCTCATCTCAATTATTTACTTGGGATTGTTACAATAAATTTTGACCCTATATCTTCGGAAGATGATACTTCTATTTTACCGTTGATTTTATTCAACGCGTCTTTTACATTATAAAGCCCGAAGCCTGAACCTATTTCATCGTTCGCACCGCGAAAGAACATTGTGAATACATCGTTTAAATTCTTTTCGGGGATACCAATACCATTATCCTCAACAATAATAACTGCCTGGTTGTTTTCCGATATTATAGAAAATGACACGAACTTATCATCCGCATCTTTCCTCTGGTACTTAAACGCATTGGACAAGAGGTTATTGGCAATAATCTTTATCGATATGTCGTCCCCGCGAAATTTGCCATTTTGTTGTACTGATTTTTCAAAACGTACATTTTTGACACGGCTAGTAATATCATACAGGTCGCTCATATCTTTCATCACGTTATCAAAATCAATCTCGGTAATATTGAGCTCACCCCGGCGAATGCTGTAATGGTCGTGGAGGTTCTGTATATAGTTGTCCAGCTTGAGCATTGCATTCTCCATCATACCCACCATTTCCTTTATTTCGCCCATTTCTTCAGCGTTTTTTGTCAGGTCTATAATACCCAACACGCTGAGTATAGGCCCGCGCATATCGTGGGTAGCGCTGTAGGCAAACTTATCCAGCTCTTCATACGCTTTTTGCAGTTCCTCATTTTTAACCGCCAGCATGTTGGTAGTTATGTAGAACTTATGCGCTTCGTCAATAGCTGATTTTACATCCGCTTCCTCCCAGGGTTTTTTGATATACCTGAAAACATGCCCGCGGTTAATTGCACTGATGACAGATTCTATATCAGTATAGCCGGTTATTAATATCCTGATGGGGTTGGGGAACTCCGTTCTTATTTCTTCGAAAAATTCCACACCGGTCATACCCGGCATACGTTGGTCGCTGAGTATGACACTGATATCCGGGTTTTCTTCCAACCTCTTAATTGCTTCGTCGGTATTGTTGGCTATAAATACATTATAGTCGAACCGGAATGAAGCCTTGAAGCTTACGAGGTTGTTAGGTTCATCATCAATATATAATATCTTAATTTTCTTACTGGTGTCCAACTTGCTCCTCTATTTGAACATTAACTAATTTAACCGGCAATGTAATAATAAACTCCGTTCCCTCTCCTACTACGGAATCAAACTCTATTTTACCATTATGTTTGTTGATGGTATTGTACACAATAGACATACCCAGGCCTGTACCCTCGCCCACATCTTTGGTGGTAAAGAAGGGCTCGAACACTTTCTTTTTAGTATTCTCATCCATGCCCACACCATTATCCCTGATGCTGATGCGTATGTTGTCTTCGTCAACCACAGATGTGGCGATGGTGAGCATGCCGCCTTTTTCGTCTTTGAACCTGGCACGAATAGCCTGCAGGCCGTTGGTAATAATATTCAGGAATACCTGGTTGAGCTTACCCGGATAACATTCAATAGGCGGCAGGTTGCCGTATTCCTTTATAATGTCAATGTTGGTGCCTAATGTATTTCTGACAATAACCAATGTGGAATCCATGCCCTCGTTGATATCCGCCAGTTTCAGATCATCTTCGTCCAGCCTGGAGAATACACGCAAACCTTTCACTATTTCGGCAGTACGATTGGAACCTTCGGTAATACCATTGAGCAGGTAACTGATTTCCTCTTTCAGATAATCGAAATCCAAATCTTCTTTCAGCTCTTTAATCTGCTGTTTTTTCTCATCCACGCTTACCTCTGCCAACGAAATTTCCTCTACCCGGTTGAGCATATCCAATATCATATCTACATCGCGCTTCAACGGCCTTACATTGGAAGTAACGAAGTTGATAGGGTTATTAATCTCGTGGGCAATACCAGCTGTCAACTGACCGAGTGACGCCATTTTTTCAGATTCCACCAGTTGCGCCTCAGCTTCTTTCAGGTCTTTCAGCGTCTTATTCAGCTCATCATTTGATTGCTTCAACTCAACAGTGCGCTCAGTCACTTTGGTCTCCAGTATTACGTTTTGTTCCCTGATGATACGTGCATTTTCTTCGAGCGCGGTAAGGGCCTGCGCCTGCGATTCTTCTTTCTCGCGCTTGAAGATATTTATTTTATCGGCCAGGGCGAAGGACAGGAGGGTGACTTCAGCAGCAGAACCAAACAATAATATATAGGATGTAATATTATTGAATGGCATAACACCGGCATCTTTAAGAGCATATATCACTATAGCCACCATTAATGAAGACCAGCCTATCAGGTAGTATTTCGCTTCCGTCAATCCTTTGCGGTATAGATGGATGGACACGCCCAGTATTACAAAAGCGATAGTACCCTGTGTGGGCAACATAGCTTTATAGGTAATGTCATTGAACCCGGCAAGACTTGTAACGATATAGACAACATATATGGCCTGGAATACCTTGAGCACCCTGAATATCCTGGGTGCGATAGTACGTATGCGCAGGAACTCAATAAGAAACTGAACCCCGACAATGCTGACAAGGCAGGTGAAGAGGAAGAAACTGTAATCAGCAAAACGTGGCGAATCGGGCCAGAGATATTTGTAGGTAAACCCCGTGAGTGTAGCCTGTGTTAAGCCCACCACTATGGTATGAATAACGTAATAAATATAGCTCCTGTCCCTGATACTGAGGTAAACAAAGATGTTGTACAGGAACATAACTATGATAATGCCACAGTATATACCAAACCAGATGTTCAGGTTGATAGTATTGGAATAAAACTTAGTAGAAGGCAAAATCCTGACCGGCACCACCGTTTGCTGCTTTACCCTTATCCTGGCATAGAAAGTCTTTTCCTGTCCTGCGGGTACATTCAGGTCGTACAAAAAGTTAGTACTCTGCCCGTATTGCCGCTGGTCAAAAGGATATTTCATCCCACCCTCCCTGACACGGTAAGCCCCATCGCTGCCGGGAAAGTAAAAATCAATTTCATCGAGAAACGGCTGAACGAACTCTACAAAGAGTTTGCCGCTATTGTCCGTATTATTTACGGTAAACCTTAACCAATAAGTGGCACCCGCATCCTGAAGTGTGGCAATATCCTTATCTAAGAGCTGAAAAGCCCCTGCAGACTTTACCTCGTCAAAGCTTAGCTTATTAGTTTCATCCACTAACAAATAAGCATTTTTGCCCACCAAAGCTGTTTCAAGATTTTTATCTATGGTAGTTTTCTCAATGCCAGCGGCAAAAGAAGCAACAAAAAGAAGAATAAATGCAGAAAGATATTTCAACATTTGCCTGGTTAGTTAACGAGACTAAAGATATTCTAAAAAATTTACAGAATAATTATGCGGGGTTGTTTTTCTGTAATTCAGGCAATAATAAGTTGTATGCTACGTCTGTAGTCCCCTTTTCGCCAATAACGGTGGTGCTGTTCACCGGTTTTTCTATATACGATAGTATCTCATTCCTGAATACCGGGTTGGCAGTACCGAGTTTCATGTCGCGTACTACCAGTGCTGTTGCTACCAGGTCCAGCTTGGGGTATACAAATGTGCCCCTGTTGCCTATGGTGGTTTCTATTTCAAAACCGGCACTCTCGCACATAGCTACAGTATATGGGGCGCATAATACGAACAGGCTGTCCATTTTGAGAATATGCGCCAAAGCAACCCCCAGCTTGGTAAGTAAGATACTCACCCCCCTGCCGGCTATGGATTTAGCGTTCCACAATCCGCAAAGCTCACCTGTGACTTTATTATCAGCATAAGATGCAACGAGGCCGTAAATTCGTTTTTCTACTATAGAAATTGCCTCTTCGATAGGAAGCGGGAAACCGCCACCTACGAGATGAATGCGCTCGCCCCCTACCACTTCGCCCCCGTCCTCTGTTTCTACCAGCACTACATAAACATAGGGATTGTAAAACCAATCGTTTTTGGCAGATGTCACCTTGGTAACGCCGTAATCGCGTAAAACATTAGCATGCCCTTCTGCAAAGAGCTTGCACGACGCGGGGTCGTCAACTGCCCTGAAAATCCTCACCTTTAACATTAATAGCTATACTACTCTTCTAATTTGTCAATATCCTGTTTACTAATAAGACCTCGTATTCCTTATATTTTTTCTCTCTTATTCCGGATATCAGCAGAAGAATTATAATTATATAATTATTTCATACTGTAATAGTTTTACTTGTTAACTGGTAATAATATTTATCTAAATATAAAAACAATAAATGAAAATTCTATGCGTGGAAGACCACTTTTTCAAGCGGCCGCCGTAAGGAACGCACAGACGGTTCGCCACCATAGAACAGCCTGAACACAAAAACAGGGTGTATACCCGTCGGCAGCTTCAATAACGCGTTGAATTCCCTTTCAATCCCGGCGAATTCCTGTAGCTCGAATTCGCTGAAATCAGCCTTACCGTTTTTACGGTAGCGTTGCAGCATAAAAGTGATTTGCGTGATAGGC
>JACFNS010000209.1 GCA_019454705.1 Taibaiella sp.
AGGTTAACGCCTTTTTTAGATGAGAGAATACCGGGGGTTTTTACACGCGCCTTTACCCTGTTATCGGCGGTTATCTCTACAATCAGCATTTCTATTTTACCATCATCCAGCAGAATGGTCTCGCCCACACGTACATCCTTATGAAAATCGGGGTAAGACATATAGATGTTATCTAAAGTCCCCATTACCTTTTCATTGGTAAAATAGATTTCATCGCCCTCTTTCAATACAATGGCGTTATTTTCCACCTCCCCAATCCTCAGTTTGGGGCCCTGCAGGTCTGCCAGTATGGCTATATTGAAAGGAAAGCTATCATTGATTTTGCGAATGTGTTCGATTACCTCTGCATGTTCCGTATGTGTCCCATGGGAAAAGTTGAGCCTGAACACATTAACGCCGGCCTCTATGAGTGATAATAGTTTTTCATATGTATTGCATGCCGGCCCTACAGTAGCTATCACCTTTGTCTTGTGCAACAATCCGTCTGTGTTCAATACTGCCATTTTTCTCTAAGTTCTGCTTGTTTTATGAATGTAATAATAACAACAGGTTAAGTATATGCTATTGTTTATTATGCGATTATGGCAAATCTAAGTATTAACTCCAAGCCTAAAAAATGACCCCTGTCAGCCCTGTGCTATTTTTTCCGTTTCCGTTTATGTTTCAAGGTTATTTGTCGTACTTTTGCGCCCAGTTTAATATTTATATTCAGTTTTTATATGTCAGGACAGCTTAAAGAGGTTCGGAACCGGATAAAATCAGTTACTTCTACACAGCAGATTACCAAGGCTATGAAGATGGTGAGCGCCGCAAAACTGCGCCGTGCAACCGATGCCATCGTGCAGATGAGGCCTTATGCTGAGAAACTGCAGGAAATGCTGAGCAATATAGTAAGTAACAGCTCCGGAGAGGTAGACCTGTCATTGGCTGAAGAGCGCCAGGTGGAGCGGGTACTGTTCATTGCCATCACCAGCGATCGTGGCCTTTGTGGCGGTTACAATGCCAACGTCATAAAAACCGTTCGCAAAACTATAGCTGATAACTACAGCGCACAACATGCAAAGGGTAACGTTACTATCCTGCCAATAGGAAAGAAAGCCTATGAATATTTTACAAAACACAACTACCCGGTAATAGCCGATTTCTGGACAACTTTCGCAGACCTGAGCTTTGATAATGTGCGTAAGGCTGCTATTTACGCACAGGAGGCTTTCTTGAAAAAAGAGTTTGACAGGGTGGAATTGGTGTACAGCAAGTTTAAAAATGCCGCGACACAAGAGTTCGTTGCTGAAGCATACCTGCCAATACCCAAAGTAGAGAACAAAGAAGATAAAGCCGCTAAATCTGATTATATATTCGAGCCATCGGAAGAAGTGCTGATAACCGAGCTGATGCCTAAAATACTGAATACGCAGGTGTACAAAGCCATGCTGGATGCCAACGCCTCAGAGCACGGCGCCCGTATGACGGCTATGGACAAGGCCAGCGAAAACGCCAACGAACTGCTGCGCTCGCTGAAAATATCTTACAACCGAGCCCGCCAGGCTGCTATTACTACCGAACTTACTGAGATAGTGAGCGGTGCCGCAGCCCTGAAGGGATAATAAGAATAATTAAGACTATTTGGAAAACCGCTGTATAGCTATATGCAGCGGTTTTCTTAATTTTAAGCAAAATGAACCGAATGAACAGAGCTATACTCTCCATTGCGTTATTATTCAGTACATCACCATTAGTGTATGGGCAAAATGCCCAAAGCCATTCCTTTAAAGCAAAACTTGAGGGTGTGACTGTATTGAAAGATATTGAAGCAGACCCTTATGACGCACAGGTATTGAGCCTGGAAGCGCCAAATCCTGATGGCAATATAGATAAGATGAAATTGCAGGATGCTAAACAGCAATCTGCAAACATGTTCCCCAGGAAAATTGTTGATGCGGCACGCACAGCCCGTAAAACAACAGCAGCTCCATCGCCCATAGTGGCACAAAATTTTGTAGCAGATTCGCTGACGGGGATACCTCCTGATAATGATATGGCTATATCGAGGGGAAATAAGATAGTTAACGTGTTAAATAGCAGGATAACCGTGTTGGATGGGAATGGAGGTGCAATGGGTAAACGTATAGATCTTAAATCTTTTTCTCAACCCGTGGGGTTGAATAGTTTGTTTAATGATTACAGATATGACCCTAAAGTTGTCTATGACGCCGAGGCCGACAGGTATATATGCGTGATGTTGAACAGCACCAACAGGAACAACTATATTGTTATCGGGTTTACACTGTCTAATGATCCTGAAGGCGCGTGGTCGTTTTACAAGTTTATTGGCGACTATAAAAATGATACAACCTGGTTTGACTACCCGGCAATAGCCATTACCGATGAGGAGATATTTTTAACGGGTAACAAGATAAAGGATAACGTTAGCTGGCAGCTCGGGTTTAGCGAAACAGTGATATACCAGATAAACAAACAGAACGGTTATGACAGCGCTGCTACGCTGAATTATAAAATATGGGATGGTATCAATTTTGATGGCAGGCCTATACGCAATTTATTCCCCGTAAAAGCTGGCTGGCTACCAGAGAGCAACGAACAATACTTTTTGTCTAACCGGAATTTTGATGTACAGAATGATACAATCTTCCTGGTGAAAGTGCCCGGCACAATAGCAAATGGCGGAAACCTGACTGTACAGGCTTTGAAATCACCTGTGGCCTATGGTGTGCCTCCTAACGGCAGGCAACCTGATACATCCGTAGTATTGGCTACCAATGATGGACGTGTATTAGGTGCCTATGCTAATGCTGAAGAAATTCAGTTTGTCAGTACGTCTATAGATACTAATACCGGTTCATCAGCTATCTATCACGGTAAAATCAGCAATTATAGGACTAACCCTGCAGTTTCGCATGTCCATTTTATTACGGTGGATACGCTTGACTTTGGTTATCCTAATATTTCGTTTGTAGGTAATGGCTGGGGACTCAATCAGTCTATCATTACTTTCAACTATACCGGTCCGAATGATAATCCCGGCCTGGCCGCTGTTATGTATGATGCCAAAGACTATTCGGATATAGTTAGAATAAAAACGGGTGAAGGGAGTATAAAAAGGCTCGCAGGCAAGGAACAGCGCTGGGGGGACTATACAGGCTCACAGGTTGATTTTAACGCTTACGGTTCAGTTTGGATAGTGGGTATATATGGCAGGGCCGATAATCAATATGGCAACTGGATTGCTAAATTAAACTCTCCAGTATTAGGTATTAAAGAGGAGTTGGTAGTGAAGGATAAAGGCACTGTTTATCCTAACCCGGTAAATACCTATTTGTCTTACTCATTCACATTGGAAGCTGAAACGCCTATGTACTTTACTATATACGACATACAGGGACGGAAAGTGCATGAATTGATAGCTAAAAAATGTAAGAAAGGCATAAACCTTGTCCAGTTTAATACGGCCTCCCTGCCGGCAGGGACATATATATTAAAGGGAGTGAGTGCTGAAGGCAAAGATGTAATGAATGAGCGTTTTGTTAAACAATAATGTTTACAGCCGATGACGAGGTTGCTGTTTAATCTTAACCTGGCATATCGGGCTATACGCGGCAACCGGCTCCGCTCTGCTATTACCATAGCTATCATAGCGTTGGGTATAACGGCATTGATAGGCATACTCACATCTATCGAGGTAATGAAAGCGGGTGTGTACACCAGTTTCAGCCAGATGGGGGCCAACAGTTTCCAGATAACAGGAGATATTATCAAACAGCGGCGTTCACATGGTTTGCAGATAAGTGTGCGCGAAGGGAAGGATATAACCTACCTGGAAGCAAAGGAATTTAAAAACCGCTATGAATTTCCGGCAGATGTAAGTATGTCCATGTCGGGTACAAGTATTGCTACGGTTAAGTATGCATCGAGAAAAACTAATCCCAACATCAATACCATGGGGATTGATGAGGCATATCTGAAAATATCGGATACAGACCTGGAATCGGGCAGGGATTTTTCGCAATCTGAACTGCAGTTTGGCAGTGCTGTATGTATCCTGGGCAATGGGGTAGCTAAGACCTTATTCGGAGCTAAGTACAAAAACGGAATCGGAAAAACTATTTCAATAGGCGATATTAAATACACTGTGGTCGGCATTGCAGAATCGAAAGGCGGTAGTATGATAATGAATGCGGATAACCTTGTTTTTCTGCCGCTGGAAAATGCAAGGGCGGTATATGGCAGCGATAACGAACGGTTTGTGCTGAATGTGATGGTAGATGATATTGCCAACAAAGATATGGCTCAGCAGGAAGCTGAGGGCTTGTTCAGGGTAATAAGAAAAGTGCCTGTAGGTACGGAGAATAATTTCACCATACAACAGAACGATAGCCTGGCCAGTATGCTGCTCGACAGTATAAGTGTAATCAGTTGGGCTGCATTATTTATCGGAATTATTACATTGCTGGGTTCGGTTATCGGTTTGATGAACATTATGCTGGTATCAGTTGCAGAACGTACGCGCGAGATAGGTATCAATAAAGCATTGGGTGCGCGGTCATCTACCATTAAGCAACAGTTCCTTACCGAGTCTGTACTCATAAGCCTGATAGGCGGGCTCACCGGTATTATCCTGGGCATCCTTATCGGCAACCTGTTTGGCCTGCTGTTCGAAACTGCTTTTATTATTCCATGGGGCTGGATAATCATGGGCATCAGCCTCTGCACGGTAGTGGGCATCATTTCCGGCATATACCCCGCGCTGAAAGCCGCCAAGCTAGATCCGATTGTGGCATTAAGATATGAGTAAACAATAAGTGATGCCTGAACAGAAAGGACTTGTATATAAATCTACCGGCAGTTGGTACCTGGTTTGCAATGAGCAGGGGCAATTTCTGAATGCACGGGTAAAGGGTAAGCTGAAAATTGATGAAGAAATATCGTCGAGTAACCCTATAGCAGTGGGTGATTATGTACTGTATGAAGTAGAAGATACAGAAGACAAAGCCGGCATTATACACAAGGTGACGGACAGGCATAATTATATAGTAAGGGTATCGCCGCAAAACCGTAATCAGAAACATATAGTGGCTGCTAACCTTGATTTGGTACTGGTGATAACTACAATTGCCAACCCTCGTACTTCAACAGGTTTTATTGACAGGTTCCTCGTAACGGCGGAAGCTTATCACATTCCTGCTGTAATAGTTATTAATAAAGTTGACCTGCTGAATAGTAAGCAACAACAAGTGCTGGAAGAGTGGAAAGATATTTACTCGGGTGCCGGGTATGAAGTATTTGCATTGTCAGCTACTAACAAAGACGAGGTAG
>JACFNS010000210.1:0-4255 GCA_019454705.1 Taibaiella sp.
CCTCAGTACACCTGGCTTGCAGAGCGTGAAACTGAAAGTAGGACAAACCGGCTGCTTAAGCGAGGAGTATGAGCTGCCTGTATTGGTTAACCCGCTACCCTATGGTAGAATATATACTAAACAAGACGTATGCCTGGGTCAACCCGAATTAGTAGAAATGATTAACTATACGCCAAAACTGGATACATTCATCTGGGATTTTGCCGGTGGTAATACTACTCACTTTGCAACAGAACAAGGCCCTTATGGTGTGTTTTGGGGAACTGATGGTGAAAAAATCGTAAAAGCTACATTGATCGACGAGGGTTGTGTGTCAATAATATCAGACACCATAATGGTACATCCAAAGCCGAATGCTACAATAGTAGGAACACGCGATGTGTACAATGGTGATCAAAAGATGTTTGTACCTGTTGATTATGTAGAAGGCGAAGAGATATGCGCCAGCGACAGCCTTAAGGTTACAGTACAAACCATCGAGCCAGGAGCTACGTACAAGTGGACACCTACAAGGTTCTTCGATCCATACAGCGACCAGCCGGTTACTTATGCAAGGGTAGATTTCAGCAGCAAAATATATGTTGAGGTAGAAGATATATACGGATGCCAAAACAAAGATAGCCTGGAGGTGAAAACCAAGTCTTGCTGCGAAATGACATTCCCCAATGCATTTACCCCCAACGGTGATGGCAGAAACGACATGTTCCGCCCTGTTACTGTAGGACGCAGGGAAATAAGGTCTTTCCAGGTATTCAACAGGTACGGCCAGATAGTATTCGACTCAAGGGATGCCTTCAGGGGTTGGAATGGAACGATGAACGGTCGCGATTTGGATATGGGTACTTACTTCTATCAAATCAACTTCGTTTGTGATAAAGAAACTATCAACCAATCAGGCGAAGTAATATTGGTACGATAATAACCTGAATAATATAAAATAATAAAGCCGCCTTACTGGCGGCTTTATTATTTTATATGCTACTGAGTCTTTCCTTTGCTAAATATCTTATAAATTCTTTGACTGAAGACAAGCATACGCAGCGGTTTAAACCCTGTTAGTAACGGTAGCTCTATTATTGCTTTCTCTTAAAAAACACAAAGCCATTTTTCGCCCCCATTTCTTCCAGTTGCGGCATAGCCCTGTATTTGTCAGCCTGCATCAGTTTACATACAAAATAAGTGGGTTTGTCTACATCACCTGTCAACAGCCATTCTTCATTATAATGGTTGTCATTAGCCTGCGGCATCTTTTTAGAATAAAACAGGTGGGCGTAGCTTTTATACCCCAGTACTTTTACATATACATCCTTACCCTGCAATACTTTAAAAAACTCTATAGCTGCACGTTGAGAATATGCCTCTATTTTAGGAGTGAAATGCGCAACAGTCACCTGTATAATAATCACCTGTACTACAAACAGAACGACAATACCCTTCAGCACACTTTTTCTCAATAGGATGAAAGCTGTTACTATACCGGTTAAATAAAAGATACCCCATACCGCCTCAGCCCCGCTCCAGGCTACATCAGCCTGCAGGTTAGCCACGGCAAAAGGATCCTTTATATATGGTATTAGCTTGTCTTTGGCAAGGCCCACAACAGGCAATAAGGTGATAACTACAGCCAGCAAACCACCTATAGTCACTAATATTCCCTTTACCAATCCGTTTACTTTGTCCTTATGATGAACCATATTGTATATATGGAGTGCAGCAATAAACGTCAGGGGGAAATAACATAGGGATGAATAATGGACAATTTTGGTTTTTACAATTGAAAATAGCAGCAGCACTACCCAAAACATCACCCACATCCAGCGTTTAAAATCCTCTGTTTCACTTTTCTCTTCTTTCACCGGCTTATGAAAAAGAAAAAGTGATGCGGGGAAACAACCTACCAGCAGTATAATAAAGTGATAGAAAAACGGTCCGCCGTGTCCCGCATCTTCGGTGCTGAATAACCTGATTTGGTAGGTGATAAACTCATTGACCATCCACCAACCGTTGTTAATCACTTCCAGCCCGAACCATATAGAGGTAGTGCAAAAGGCCGAAATGGCTATCACAGGCAGGTGCAGCCATTTCATCCCGTTTAACCCCCTGTTGAATAGTATATAAACACCAAACGCAAGTATGGCAATAAGAATGGCAGCGGGTCCTTTGGTAAGGACAGCAGCACCTAAGAATACGCCCGACAATATTGCATGCAACCACTTATTGCTGCCATGCCTGAGCAGGTGCACCTGGAAGAAAGCCAGGAAGATAAACAGGTTAAAAGTGGGGTCGATAATACCTGACTTGAAGTAAAAATGCGGCAACCAGGATGCTGCGTACACTGCAGCCCACCACATCCCCATTTTTTCGTTTACAATACGTTTACCGGTATAAAACAATACCAGCAATGTGATAACACCCACAAGGGCATTAGGGAAACGGGCGGCATATTCATTAATACCGAATACCTTCATAGCCAACACCTGCATCCAGATAAAGATTGGTGGTTTTTCCCAGAAGGGTTTATAGTCTATCTGCACCTGCAGGTAGTTATCAGTTACTATCATTTCGCGCGCGCACTCTGCAAAATTGATTTCGTCCCAATCGAAAAGGTGCACCTGCCCCAATAATGGGAAAAACAGCAACGAGGCTATAGCAGCTATTAACAAATACCTGGATAAAGTAGAAGACATAAGCAATATTACTACTACTTTTTAAAAAATACCGCCCGGTAACGGTTCATCAAAGCAATGACTAATAAAGTAAAACCCGTACCCAATATACTGCCGACATACACATCGCGCATAAAATGGACGGCCAGGTAAATGCGCGAATAGGCTACCAACAGGCCAAAAACAAGCAGCAATAAGCCCCATGACCTGTAACGCAACGGCAATAACAAGGCCAGGAAGGTGAGAAAAGCGAAAGCCCCGCAGGTATGCCCGGATGGAAAGCTGTGCTCCATATGCCTGGGCCAATGCGGCAGCAGGTGTATCCAATCTGCCCCGTTAAAAAACTTCAATGGGCGCGGGGCATCTATACTTCGCTTTACCAGTTGTGTGATCAAAGAGGGTAAAACTGCACTCAGTAGAGCTGCTGTAAAATACCACCAGTTACGCAGGCTGCTTTTACCCATCAATACTAATAATACAAGGGCTATTACAGATCCTTCGCCCAACATGGTACTGTAGAACATGATTACATCCAACGATGGGGTATGATGCTGGTTGATATACCTGAAAATTGTAACATCGCCGGTGGACAAGAGTAATATAGCCCCGGCCACAACCCATATAACGAATGGAACAAGGAACCAGGGGTTATATGATGTATAAGGCTTCTGCATATCAGCTTTTCTTAAACAACGCGGCTACTTTGCTCCATATCCTCATATACCATTCTTTAGAGAATACCTGTGAATCATTCCTGGCCTGCTGTATTAATATAAATGCTATTGGCAGCAACATGGCCGTAGCCATCCACATACCAATCCATGTTTCTACAGCTCCTGTGCGTGCCAGCTTTTCACCTGTTATTGACATGATATGAAACACCACAAAAAATCCGATGGCAACGACCAATGGCATACCCAGCCCCCCCTTGCGGATGATGGCACCCAATGGTGCACCGATAAGGAACAAAAGCACGCAGGCAAAAGACAAGGTGAACTTCCTATGCCACTCTATTTTATAGGTAGCATAGTTCATTTGCCTGATTGAAATATCTGACACAGTTACTTCAACCAGGTTCTTGCTGCTTCGGGCATGACTGGAGGCCAGTTGCAATACCCTTATTCTTAAAGAGTCGGGGACAACAGATAAAAAAGATGAATCGTAAGTATGAAGTACTGATTTCACAGCAGCAATCTTACCGGGCAATTTTTTTGTGCTGTCCTTATCTGCCAGCGAGACATAGGGCGATATGTAACCGTAAATTTTATCCGGCACTTTACTCCTGTACCTATCCGCACTATCTATTTCATAAGACAGCTGTTTCACATTCATCATTTGATAGGCGTTCTTAAACAAATCCTGGTTGGTGCGTTGGAGTTTGAATGACGAGAGGTCGAAAACTTTATCCCATTTCTTAAAATACATCCTTACCTGTTCGTTTTTTTCTGAACCATCCTTATTGGTGTACTCTTCGTATCGCCACCCATCTTTCAGCCTGAATATCATGTATGCTTTATCAGGAGTAGAAATCATTTCTCCCTCTTTTGCAAGTGTCACCTTATCATTCCCCATACCCGTAGTATGGTCGT
>JACFNS010000210.1:4265-5293 GCA_019454705.1 Taibaiella sp.
ATATAATTACGTTACGTATAGTGCTGCCGTCATTATCCTTTTCCCCTACTCTGATGGAAAAGTTTTCAATATCCTTGTTGAACTGCCCCGCACGTAGGTTGAAGGCCGGTTTTGAATTACGCAGGTCGTATAGCAGCGACAATGCTTTAAGGTTAGCGTATGGTATCACGTTATTGTTAAACACGAAAGCCAATGCCGCTATAGCCATGATAAAGAATAACAAAGGCCTCATAAATCGCAGCAGGGATATCCCGGCCGACTTGATAGCTACCAACTCAAAATTTTCACCCAGGTTGCCAAAAGTCATAATAGATGCCAGAACTATGCCCAACGGCAGCGCCAGCGGCACCAGCGTGGTAGACATGTAAAACAACAACTGGATTATCATCCATGCTCCCAGGCCTTTACCCAATAATTCGTCCATATACAGCCAGAAAAACTGCATAACAAGAACAAATAGCGTTACAAAAAACGTAACGATAAAAGGCCCTATAAAGCTTTTTATTATTAATATGTCAAGCTTTTTTATCAACCGGGGAAAATTTTGACAAACCTAACTAAAAACATGGCTATTTCATTGTATTACATACCATTATTAACCAAACATTGAGGATTATCCTTAGGTAACAATATCTAATACCTGCGTATATTGCGAGCCGCAAACAAAACAAATTGACAGAGATTACACTCATAAAGCCGGAGCATAATATGGCGATGGCCGATATCATCAGGCGAAGCCTGGAAGAATTTGATATAGACCTGCAGGGAACTGTATATGTTGACCCATACCTGGATGATATGTACAGCCATTTTACAGTACCACATAAAGTATATTTTATAGCCTCAGAATATGGACGGGTATTAGGTGGCTCCGGTATAGCCCCCCTGGATGATATAAATATGGAAATATGTGAACTGCAGAGGATGTTTGTACACAAAGAAGCAAGGGGTAAGGGTATCGGACAGTTATTAATGGACCAGTGCCTGCTTGCCGCAAAAGAAATGGGCTTCAGGCAATGTTATCTTGA
>JACFNS010000211.1 GCA_019454705.1 Taibaiella sp.
TTCCGATCTAAAATTGCATCAAAGAGAAAGACAATGTAATACCCGAAGTATCGAAAGTAACTGAACACTGGGGCTACGAACACCCCGAAAGCTGGGGCGGTATCAGCGGCAACTGTGCGGGCGTGGTGCAATCACCTATAGATATTAACACCTCAGCTACCGCTAAGGATGCTAACCTGCCCTCGCTGCAGTTCAGTTACAGCAGCTTCCCGATATCTATTGTGGACAATGGCCATACCATACAGGTCAACACCAATACCTATGCAGCTGCCAATACAGTATCCTACAAGGACAAGAAATATCAACTCAAGCAGTTCCACTTCCATGCCATGAGCGAGCATACAATCAATGGCGAACACTCGCCTATGGAGCTGCACCTGGTACATGCCGCAGACGATGGCGCCCTGCTGGTAGTGGGCTTAATGATAAAAGAAGGCACCGCCAACAATATGATTGACCTGGTGTGGAGCAATATCCCCGATACGGAAAACAAAGAAGAACAGCGGACAATAGCTATCAACGTAAAAGACGTATTGCCTGCTGCACTAGGCTATTACAACTATATAGGTTCGCTGACTACCCCACCCTGCGCTATGGGGCTCAACTGGTTTGTGATGAAGGAGCCACTGTTCCTGTCAGCAGCGCAGATAGCGGCCTTCAGGCAGTTGTACAGCCACAACTACCGCCCCGTGCAGCCGCTCAACAACCGCACAGTGCACGAGAAGCCGTAGTATCGACAGTAGTTCAACACTCCCTCCTGCGCTCCATAGCCTTATGACGGTTGAAGCGCATGGTTTCTTTCTGCAATCTTTTGACAACCAGGAATATAACGAACCCGTCATCTATCCACCCTACAAAAGGTATCCAGTCAAAATCCAACGGAATAACGACATATAGAAGGCCCAGCACTATAGCAGCGCTGGTAAGAAATGACATACGGTAATTACCCTTCCACGATTCGCGCAGCATGCACCACAAAGTCTTCCGGTTGCGCAGCAATTGCCACCCCTCCCTTGCCTGCCTTGCACTGCTCACTGAAGTAACTTTTCCCATCATCGGCACGTATTTAATAATCAACAGTACAAAATTAAGCAGGCTAATGTTGCAGGACTGTTAAGACCATGATGGCTAATGTTAAAAAAATGCCCCACGCATGCAATGCGTGGGGACATCTCAAATAAGGGGTAAATATCTTAGTTAACAACCAGTTTCTGCTGCACACGGCCCGCATCTGTTGTTACAGATACGATGTACAAACCGCTGCCGAAGCTATTAGGGAGCATATAAGTATGTGTACCTGCAGTTTTGTCTAATTGCTGTGCAAATACAGTCCTGCCTGCAATATCAGTTACCTGCAGCATAGCTCTTTTACTATTAGCCTGCAGGTTATATACTACCTGTACATTGCTGCCGTTGGCGGGATTAGGGTACAGCGCCATAGTAGCCGTACGGCCTTCTATATCCTGTACACTGGCGGCTGCTATCTTTTGTTTGGTAAATACGAACTTGCCATCAGCGGCTTCAAAACCTGTGAATATCAGTTTCCAGATATCAGCGCCTGCCTGCTTATTCACACCTGCAAAAAATATCAGTGAATCCTGAACGGAGTATACACCCATACCTACGTGCGTCTTCCAGTCCCAGCCAATGGTGTTAATTTCTGACATAAAGCTATGCGCCTGCCAGCCGGTATAAGAGGCCTTATTGGGTATATTAGCTGCTTTAGCTACCGACACCCCCCTGTTCTGCAACACACCTGTAATGGTGTAAGGAATAGGAATAAAGGCAGTGTATTGTGTAAATACCAGGTCCCATTTATCGGCATCAGGCTCCCTGTTTACAGCCGTCTCACCACTTATAGAATAGTAGCCCAGATTCTTACCTACAAACTGTGATTTGTTCACCTGTTCTGATTTTTCGCTGCTTCCGTCCAGGTTTGCAAACTTGAAGTAGAAAGTACCGCCGCTCAGCTTTTCTATATAGAGCTTCTTATAGTCACCTGTTACCAGCGTGATGATATAAATAGAGTCACCGGTTATCTGGTGTGTGCTCATATCATATTGGCCCCAGTCTACATCCAGCCAATTGCTTGGATCAGCATAAGCGCCCATAGCGCCCACCGCCCACGATGTGTCTGTATTGTAACGTGGGTCCCACGTGCTCAGGCCGTTGGTATCTACAGTGGCCCATGCAGTTTTATCGCCTTTAGGGTAGTTCCACAACATCACACCCGATGCCGAGTTGATATGTATAGATGACATTATATTCACTACATCGAATGCAATATCCCAGTTGTTTTTGGCTGCACTACCCTGCTCATCATTAGCCAGGCTGTACCACACCTGGTTGGTGTAGCCCACACCCAGCATCACGCTGTCGGTTACCGTCTGTGCCTTTGTGGTTGTAGCTGCTGCCGCCAGCATAAGGATGGATAGTACTTGTCTTTTCATTTTCACTATATTTTGTTATTTATATTGTACTGTAAGAAATTACGTGGATATTGGTGATGGCCTGCCGCATAGGCTATAGCATGGGTCTGCAATCTTGCTCCCTGCAGGCTGTTGCTATCATTCTGCCAAACGGCAGGCACACCACATTTTTTGCGATAAAGGCTGAGATACCCGCATATCCTTATGTACAGGTAATAGAACGTTTTGGTGCAACTGTGAGATGGATATGCAAACTTTGTCAAAAGCATGGTATATACCGTGTTACCGCAATATTTTTTTAATGTTTCGTGACATACTTTTAGTATGCGTTCAGGCGGGAGCAAGCAAGATGATGCTGCAAATGTAGCGTCAGTATTTTGTAATCTTCTTTACAAATCGGGAAAAGGCCTGTCAAAACCAGGAAAGCGGGTGCATTATTACAATTGCATGACAGAGCGCACGCAATAAAGCTATTCGTCGCCTATCTGGTTGAGTATTTGTTGAGCTTGTCCTTTCTTTACGGAGTTCTCATTTACCAGGCTGTTGAGCAATGTGCGTGCCTGCATTTTTTCACCCAGTTCTATATGACATCTGGCTGCCATGTAGGTAGCGGCATCTCGCCTGTTCGAACGTGTATCGCCCATCTCATCCTGGTACATCTTCAGGGCGCGGCGGTATTTACCTTTATTGAACAAATCATCCGCTTTTTCTAAGCCTGTTCGGGCCGGTTCTACATTTTTCTTTACAGCTTCAACCTCCTCCTTTGCTGCTTTATCTGCGGTGGTGGTTGGGGTTGCAGCAGGTGGCTCAGGCCCTGTGTAGCTATTGCCCATACGGGGCAATGCATCGGCTGATGGTTGCCTGGCAGCCATGGGTAAAGGTTTTATTTCTTCTTTTGATTTTTTTACAGCCAATGCAGCCGCGGCGGTGAGCTTTTCATCCACAGGCTTTTTACCGGCATCTTTCAATAGGGCTGCTTCTTTTAATGCCTTGGCTTTATCTACAACAGGATCTGGCACAGCCGTCTGCATATCTTCTATTACAGCTACCTCAGTAGCCATAATAGCAGTGTCGGCAACAAGTGTAGAGTTGGTATCTGTAGCAGGCTTATAGGCTATCACAGGCTCTTCCTGTTTTTCGGGAACAGCTACCTGCTGCGCCAACTGCTCACCATCCTGCGGAAATATATTATCGCGCATAAACCACAATACAGCTACTACAGCCAGCAGGCTTGCGGCCAATGCCATAGGCTTCCATAGTTTGCGTACAGCCTTAGGTTGTTCCTTTTCAGGGGCTGTAGTATATGCACCTGCTTTGAGTACAGGAGGTGTATTTTTAGTGACTGTAATTTCCTGTGTAGTCACACCAAAGTGCTTGGCTATGAAACCGGCATCCAGTTTTTCCATCACAGCTACGGCTCCCCGGCTTTTGTGTTCCGTCATGGCCTCTACAGCATCACTGCAAAATGGGCAACTGAGCAGGTGTACTTCCACAGCATGAGCTTCCTCGTGTACCATCTTACCGGTCACATAGCCCTTCACCTGCCTTGCAGTCAGGCAGGTACTGTCTTCGAAGATATGTTTCAGTTGCTCTTTACTCATGACTTTTCTTCCAGTAGTCCTGCTAATCTTATTTTCAGGTTCCTTTTGCCGTTTTGAATGGCGCTCTTAACCGTATTCAGGTCATAATTGGCCTGCCGTGCTACTTCAGCATAGCTCATTTTTTGCAGGTAAAAGTAGCGGATGCATATTCTTTGCTCTTTACTTAGTTCCTGTATAGCCGTTTCCAGTTCGTTCAAAAAATGCTCCTCCTTAATCTTCTGATGCCATTCATCCTCAAATTCCATATCATCCGCCAGATTTTCTGCCAAAACAACGGGTTCTTCTTTTCTTAACAGCATATAACAGTAGTTGCGCGCCACCTTATATAACCATGCTTTAAAATGTGTTATCGAAAACTTTTTCAGGTCTTCCAGCAGTTTGATGAAGATTTGCTGGGTGGCGTCTTTTGCTCCTTCAGTATCGTTCAGGTACTTCAGGCATACACCATATACCAGGTGAGAGTACCGCTCAAATAAAGCGGCAAAAGCCTGATGCTCGTTACGCTCTGCGTAGCGGGACACGAGTTCTTCATCAGATATTTTCCTGTAGTCCTGGGTGGCCAATATTATATAATCTGTGTATTAATGCGGTTAAAGATAATAGATTAGATATTATTTAGCCATAAACTAATTGTGATTAATATGCTAACGGCTGCGGGTCTATAATAAAACCTATGTTTTTAATGACTGAACTGCTATATTTGCAGCCTTAATTTAAATAACATCATTATATATGGAAATGTTTTACCTCGTTCCGTGCTTTGGCCTGTTGGCATTGTTGTTCACGGTCACGAAAAGCTCATGGGTAAGCAAGCAGGATGCAGGCACCGACCGCATGAAGGAAATTGCCAAGCACATTGCTGATGGGGCTATGGCCTTTTTGAAGGCGGAGTATAAAATCCTCACTTACTTTGTAATACTGGCAGGCATATTGTTGGCTTACATGGGTTACAGCAATCCCAAATCAAGCCCTGTTATTGCCCTGGCTTTCGTTATCGGTGCTGTATTCTCGGCGCTGGCGGGTTTCATTGGTATGCGCATAGCTACCAAAGCCAACGTACGTACGGCTAACGCAGCACGTACCAGCTTCAGCAAAGCACTGTCTATCTCCTTCAACGGAGGTGCGGTAATGGGACTGGGTGTTGCCGGCCTGGCCGTACTGGGACTAGGTAGCCTGTTCATCATACTTAAAATGATATTTGCCCCCGAGGCAGGTGTAGATAGTGAGGAAATGGA
>JACFNS010000212.1 GCA_019454705.1 Taibaiella sp.
GAAGTGCGGGGTATAGTAAGCCTTGTTTTTGCCACGCAGGATAGACGCTATCCTTGATGACATGCGGCCCATTGTCTGGTTGGTAGCATCTACTATATACCAGTCACGTTTTACGATCTTCTCGTTGGCCGATTGTGTTTTAAAACTCAGATGTCTCATTATTCTGTTAATTTGCTCTAAATTGCCCGCCGATACTGCTGTTCAGCTAAAACGGACACCCTCAATTGTTTTTTGGGGACTGCAAAGGTAAATCTACCCCCCGATTACACCAAAAAAATCATTAAGAATTTTTTATCCCTATTTGTAAACCATTGATTTACAATCGTTTTTTCGCAAAAAAATAATTAACATCATTTGCAACAAGTGTTAATTTCATAGCTGGGGTTGCATGTAAATGTTTTAGGTATTATTTTTCCGTTAAATATATATTAACAGAAACTACAAGCATATGAACAAAGTTGTATTAGCCCTGGGCCTGTTAGCCCTTACGTTTACTGCCTGCGAAAAGAAAAAATCATCTATACTGCCCCCGCCCGAAGTGGATACAGTATATATTGACACAACAACTGTAAAGCCGGTTGATACCAGCCTTACTATTGCAGGTATCAGTGACATCCGCACCACTCCGTGGAGCGAAGTGGTAATGCCCATAACAGTAATGCGTAATATCGGTTCTGAACAAAAAGTCAGCATGTCCATTAGTGGTGTACCCGCCAATGTAAAAGCAAAATTCAGCTCGGTTACCGGTTATACTACATTTAATACCAACCTGATGCTGGATGTACGCTTTGCTGCACCAGGTACTTATGAGATGAAAATTGTGAGTGTGAGCGAAACCGGTAAAACTAAGGACTACATTGTACACCTGGTTATAGACTCTATGACTAACAGGGAGATAAATAGCTTGTTCTTGAGCAAAGTGCTTACCACGAGTTTACTGACCTCTGATTCCACAGATAGCATTATCTATCAACAGACAGTACTGACGAATAATACATTCGAAAGCCAGTTGTATCTGAGGAATTTAGTATTGAATTTCAATACTACACCCACTGAATATTTCATCAGCTATATGACGGGCATAAATTCTAATTATCACGTTAAGGTAATTGTGAATATGGCAGAAGGAACTGTTATTATTCCAGACCAGATAATAGAAGGACGCAGCATGCAGGGTGCCAACTACAAGGATTTCACTGTGGCAGGCCAGGGCAAAATAGACATAGACAACGGTACTTACTCGATCACGTACTCTACCATTCACGATGATAATGGTTCATTCGTAATCAGGAATTATACAGTCAAAGGTGTACTTAGAGACTAACAACTAATATAGATTATAAAAAAAGTGCCGCAGTATCTGCGGCACTTTTTATTGCCTCAATCATAAAAAACCCCGGCTAAAAATAACCGGGGTACGTAGTATAAATATTAAGTAGTAAACTTCTTTATCCGCTTATTTTAGCCAGCTTCAGTATCTGTCCGTCCGATTTCAGTTCGTACAGCAGCATACCGCCCTGCACCATGCATATCAGCATACCATTGTAGGGTATCACATCGTAGTATGTGTCGTCGTACAAACGTTGTTTCAAAGAAGGGTAATACCTGTTGCTGATATCATATATTGCCAGCCCGTTGCTGCCCTGGCATACAAACAGCCTGTTGCCTGCCATACCCAGCCCCCAGGGGCTATCCATGGTGATGACATTCCGTTGAGACGGGTTCAGCAAATTCTTTACATCGTACACATACATGGCATTGGTTGTACCACCACAGTTGTTGCCACCGCGTACGGTTACATATGCTACCGTATCGTCTGCTACCACAGGGTCGCAGGCGCGCACATGGCTGGCTTCGCCCAGTTTGTCAGGATGCCCGGCATCTGATATAGAGTATATGTACATGGAGTTTTGCGAACCGATGAACAGCTTGTCTTTATAACTGTAGATAGTTTCTATATCCTCGCCAATAGGTTGCGTACTCGTCAGTTTGGGCGAAGATGCATTGGCCAGCGAGTACACATGCAGCTTCTTATCGTCTACAACATAAAGATGTTTTTGTGCTATGGTAAAACGTGCCAGAGAACCACCTTGCCCTGTGCCGCCGTTATTATCAAAACCCGCTGCGGTTGGCGAAGCTGTCTGGTTAGCTTTGTCGCAGGAAACAGCAAACGCTGCCAACAGTATTAAGGCTATATATTTTAAAGACTTCATGACTTCTTATTTTTTTAAGGGTTAATTTTTCCTGCACACAGGCTTATACAATGTTTTCAATTCCCAGCCTACTACTACGCCTTTCGATGCATCTATACATTCAAACCAGCCACTGTCGGGTGGCAGGCTAGGGTCTACCAGGTGAAACATACCCGATACCCTGTCTACCAGTTGTACATTGTTGATGTCGGCAATGTTCAGCACCACCAGGTCGTTCATATGGTTGGTGTACAGGTAATTGTCCATGATAGACATTTCCTGCGCGCCGGTTACGTGTATAAACTTAACCTTCTGAGGGTTGGCGCCATCGCTGATGTTGATGACATGTATGCCCTTACCTACTTCTACCTGGTACAGCATATTTCCTTTTACATAAATCTTACCGCCTTTTTCTATAGGCCTTACATCGGTAGCGGTTATTTTCGCCGCATCTTCGGGCGATGCATAAACAGGAGCGTACCCCTCCACTTCTTTAGGCGAGGGCTCCGGTTGTGGCCGGGGATTGGTCCTGTAGGGATCGCAGGCGGTGAGCAACAGCAGCAACGGCAGCACCGCCCATCTTGCAGATAGTATTCTTTTCTTCATAAAAAGGGTTTTAAAAAAACAACTGAGTTTTGTCTCAAACTACCTCTATGCAAATAGTGTGCTAATTTTTTCAACTTTAGCTGAGAATTAATATTTCCGTAATCTCACCCACCCCTCACATAGTTATTTACTTTATTTAATTTTGGTATGCAAATGTTCTATTTTTGCGAACAACAGCGGGATTTTTACGGGTTTTTCAGCTAAAAAGCGTAGTTTTTCACTGTCATTATCAACTAATAATTTAATTTTTTATATATACCCGGTATGGGCTTATTCAACTTTCTCACCCAGGAGATTGCGATTGACCTGGGCACGGCCAACACATTGATTATCCACAACGACCAGGTGGTGGTGGACGAACCATCTATCGTGGCTATCGACCGCACTAGTAATAAGATAGTGGCGGTGGGTAAGAAGGCCATGATGATGCACGAAAAAACGCATGAGAACCTGAAAACCATCCGCCCGCTGAAGGATGGCGTGATAGCAGACTTTAACGCGGCAGAAGGTATGCTGCGCGAAATGATAAAACTTGTACAGCACAAAAAGAAACCATGGTTCCCGCCCAGCTGGAAGATGGTAATATGCATACCCTCCAGCATTACCGAGGTGGAGAAACGCGCCGTGCGCGACTCTGCCGAGCAGGCCGGTGCCAAAGAAGTGTACATGATACACGAGCCTATGGCTGCCGCACTGGGTATTGGTATCGATGTGGAAGAGCCTACGGGTAACATGATTATTGACATAGGCGGTGGTACTACCGGTATATCTGTTATAGCATTGGCGGGTATCGTTTGCGACCAGTCTATACGTATAGCGGGCGATGAGTTTACTGCAGATATAATGGAAGCTATGCGCCGCTACCACAGCCTGATGATAGGCGAGCGTACTGCGGCACAAATAAAAATACACGTGGGCTCTGCGCTGAAAGAACTGGACAACCCGCCCGATGATATAGCCGTAAACGGCCGCGACCTGGTGACAGGTATCCCCAAGCAGATAATGGTATCGTACCAGGAAGTGGCGGAAGCGCTGGACAAGTCCATCTTCAAAATAGAAGAAGCGATACTGAAAGCGCTGGAAAGTACACCGCCCGAGCTGGCTGCCGATATATACCGCCGTGGCCTGTACCTGACAGGTGGTGGCGCATTGCTGCGCGGCCTCGACAAGCGCATATCGCAAAAGATAAAACTGCCTGTGCATGTAGCCGACGATCCGCTGCGTGCCGTGGTGCGCGGCACAGGCATGGCGCTCAAGAACATTGCGCGTATGCCTTTCCTCATGAAATAAGAACCGTAATGAGTAACTTGGTACTAAATGCGGTGTACCGGTAATACATATACTAAAGAGCAGTAAAGGGCGTGCGCAATTTCATCCTGTTCATACGAAGGTTTTCCAATCTCATACTCTTCCTCCTGCTGGAAGTGATATGTATCATGCTCATATCGCGCACGCAAACAGTACAGGGCGATGACATCATGAGCTCGGCCAACATGGTGATAGGCAATATGTACAAGCAGCGCAACGATGTGGCCTACTACTTTGCGCTCAGGCGCATGAACGACAGCCTGCTGCGCGAAAATACCGAGCTGCGCAAACGCCTGACCGCCCGTGCAGAAACTGATATTATATACGACTCCGCCGCTACCGTGCCCATCACCGTTACCGATAGCGGCAAGGTGGTGAAGTATGCTGACTATGTGTACCGCACCGCCCGTGTTATCAACAACTCTGTGGGCAACGTCAACAACTATATTACGCTCAACCGCGGGTCGAAAGACGGCGTGAAAAAAGATATGGCCGTCATATCATCCAATGGCGCCATCGGACGCGTAGTCAATACATCGGCGCATTTCTCTACGGCTATATCCGTACTCAGCAAAAAACAACAGGTCAGCGCCAAGCTGAAAGACGGAACCGTGGGTTATGTATCATGGGATGGTAAAGACCCCTCGCAACTGGTGATGCGCGACGTGCCTACGCAGATAAAAGTACGCAAGGGCGATACCGTGTTCACAACCGAATATTCATTCTTCCCCGCCAACATACGCATAGGCACGGTGTACAAAACCACGCTGATAAAAAGTAAAAACCTGCAGGTGCTGTACCTGAGGCCCACGGCCAACTTCCGCAACCTGCAATATGTGTACGTGGTGGAAAACAAGATGTCGGCCGAAAGGCGCAGGCTGGAAGAAGCTGCTAAGAAAGACGATGATAAATGACGACGCTGATTAAAAATATCATCCGCTTTTGTGTCATCCTGCTGGTGCAGGTGCTCATACTCAACAAGGTAACCCTGCAGTGGTGGGCGCAGCCGGGCGGCTTCCCTATATTCATACCCTACCTGTACCCGTGGTTTATACTGTTGCTGCCTTTCGAAACACCGGTGGCGTTATTACTCGTAGCGGGTTTTCTCTGCGGCCTCAGTGTCGACTCGTTTATGAACACCGCC
>JACFNS010000213.1 GCA_019454705.1 Taibaiella sp.
CAGAATTTAGTAATACCCACCACTTCTTTATCCAGCCCCAGGTCGTACAACAGTTCTGTTTGCGAAGGCACTACGCTGATAATACGTTCCGGGTAATAGTTGAATGTCACCTCTCTGCCCAACTGGTCTATCACTGTCCTTTGCATCAATCCAATTTTTTATAATAAAACAATACAAAGAAGGTAAACAGGATATCCGCCGGAAAGATGACATCTGTAAAGTAGACCCTGTCCATTTCACTGGTCAATGCCATGCGGAGTATAAGATTGAGCGTTGTTAACCCCACATAAGTATAAGCCGCCCACTTCTTCATATCGCATACAAACAGCCAGGCTATAGTGTATAGCAACATGTACAAAGGCTGCACCATAATAAGCCCGCCAACGGGGTCGGTTACGGCATCATATACCAGGTATAGCAGGAACGCTATATGCCCTACGGCTATCCAAGGGAAGGCGACAGGTGGCTTTTGCCAGATACGTTTATAGAAGGGTGCGCTCATTTACTTGCTCAGGGCATTAATAATATCGTACTTGGTAAGGATGTGGTACTGGCCGCTATCGTCTTTGGCCAATACCGCGCCATTTTCTTTATTAATGAAATTACCTAGCCTGTCAAGCCTCAGCGATAACTCTACCACGGGAAGCGGTGCATCCATCACATCCGCCACGTTAAAGTCTTTCACCTCGTAGTTGTCTATCATCCGCTTGAAGAGGCCAACCTGCGTTACAGAACCAGTTATATTACCTTCCTTCATTACAGGGATCTGTTCTATATCGTATTTCTTCATCAGGTCTATCGCCTGGCTTACTTTGGCATCCTCATCAATAGTTACCAGCCTGCGGCGGCCCAGGCCACCCAGCAGGTCGCGTACGGTTTCTACATCCAGGAAACCCCTGTCCAGCATCCACTCGTCATTATACACTTTACCTACGTAGCGGCTGCCATGGTCGTGAAAGATAACTACCACCAGGTCGGTCGGTTTCAGTTTGTCCTTCAACTGGTGCAGACCGGCTATAGCGCTACCTGCAGAATAACCTACGAATATGCCTTCATCCTTGGTAATCTTACGTGCCATCACAGCACCATCTTTATCCGTCACTTGCTCAAAGTGGTCGGCCACCTCGCGTATATAGTTCTTAGGCAGAAAATCTTCGCCTATACCTTCGGTAATATAACTATGCACCTCGTTCATATCCAGCTCCCCGGTGCGGTGCCATTTAGTAAGCAGCGAACCGTAACTGTCTATAGCCCAAACCTGTATATTAGGGTTCTTTTCTTTCAAATACTTACCTGTGCCGGTAAGTGTACCGCCTGTGCCTGTAGCTACTACCAAGTGGGTGATTTTACCCTCTGTCTGCTCCCATATTTCAGGGCCGGTCTGCTCGTAATGCGCCTCGCGGTTGGCCAGGTTGTCGTACTGATTTACATACCAGCTATTGGGCACTTCCTTAGCCAGCCTTGCAGATACTGAATAATACGAGCGTGGGTCTTCAGGCTCCACATCGGTGGGGCAAACGATTACCTCTGCACCGAAGGCCTTGAGGATATCCACTTTCTCTTTGCTCTGCTTATCGGTAGTAGTGAAAATACATTTGTAACCACGGGCTATGGCACCCAGCGCCAGGCCCATACCTGTATTACCCGATGTACCTTCTATTATCGTCCCCCCGGGTTTGATAAGCCCCTGTGCTTCAGCCACGTCCAGCATTTTTATAGCCATACGGTCCTTTATTGAGTTGCCGGGGTTGAAATATTCCACTTTTGCATATACCGGGCAGGGCAGGCTTGCCGTTACCTTGTTGAGCCTTACCAGCGGGGTATTGCCTATGGTTTGCAGAATACTGTCATATACTTTCTTATCGGGAGTCATTGCTTTTCTTTTAAAATACGGGGCGAAGGTAAAAAAAAAATGGTGAGGCTGGGATTGGGATATATTAATGTGCTAATACGATAATGTGCTAATGCGATAAATAGTAATGTGGTAGAACTCCATAATCCGGTTAAATTGTTAACTACTGATGTTAACTACTGAAAATACAGGTTTAACTGTTAGCAATACCATGTAGTTGTAATTATTTGCAGATGAATGTGTTATCACTGGTTTGTTAACTTTTGTTAACTCTGCACATGTTTTTTCCGGGGAAATGCATTTAATAAAAAACCCGCCAATAGGGCGGGGAGATAAACCAGTTAATGGTGGATGCTGCTCAACGCGGTTATGAGTTATCATGATTATTACATTTTACCATAACAAAGATACGTAATTTATACTATTTTATAAAATTATTTTAAACTAAAATACATTTTGAAATGAGATTCGGCTAATCATTAACTTTATATAATTATTCATTACAAATAACATCGCCTTATGAAGAAGTTAGTATCCATAATTTGTTTTTGCCTGGGCAGTGTTGTCTCCTTTGCGCAAAATGAAATTGGCGTAATGATAGGCGCTGCAAGGCCTACGGGCAGGCCGGCAAATGTTGATTACCTCAGTTCGTCTGCCAGCGGGTTCTCCTATAGCAGGCGGATAGGCCTGGCAGACAATATCGCTATAAAAACAGGATTGATGATTTATTCCAACACTTATGTGATGGATGGCATGTTTACCGATACAGGCGGCATGCGCAGGTTTGCACTGACACCAGGAACCTACAAACAAACCACGCTGACCACGGCCAATATTATGCTGCCGCTGATGGGCAGCTTCCGCCTGCTGGATAACGGAAAAGGCAGCCGTATGGATTTTAATATCGGCGGCTATTTTGATTACCTGCTGACGGCCAAGCAAAAACACAAGGTAGGCACAGCACATATACAGGATAAAGCCACTGTTGACAACAGGCTGAACGGCGGGCTGGGATATGAAATGGTATTTGCCTTTGGCAGTAAAATAAAAATAATAGAGTCGGTATTGTTTTCAATGGGGGTGTACTACCAAGTAACTGAATACCTAGACGATGGAAAGTCATTCAAACCACTGATGTCTTGCCTGCAGGTGGGGTTTGCCTTTTGATAACCGGCAGCACTTCACACCGCCACCAGCCTTTCCAGCGCAGTTTTCAGGTCTTCCGCACAGTTGACCAGCAGGCAATCATTCAGGCCGAAAATGAAGAAATATTTTAGCGGCATGCGCAGCTTCTCCATTTGACTGATGAGCGCATCCCTGCCCTCACGCGCATCATAAATGATTTTGCGGAATATCACCACGTTATTTTCTTTTTCAGCCAGTAGTATATCGCGGCTGCTGAGTGGCCTGCATACCACAGCCATTACGAGTTCTTTCCCACTCATTGTCTTTCTCTATATGTTGTAATAAATAAACGTGCCTTCGACTCGGAGCAGGGGGTATCAATAAATATACAGCTTAAACCCGCTGTTAATACTCTTTCAACCTGATTTTAACATTTTATTTGTTGCAGTACTATGGCACAGTAATTGATAATTAATCAACAATACATAACCGATTCAGACTTATGAAATCCATATTATTTGCATGCCTCGCAATCATCTTTGTTTTTACTATTTCTTCGTGCAGAAAAAAGGATAACCCAAAGAGGTATAATACAGCCGATAGCATGACGATGCGTTATAACGGTGGCTTTGCCCCGGTGGCCGATGTACGTGTTTACATATTGGCAAATGGCACTGTATTGGAAGACACTAGCACACCTCCTGACAATGTTTACGATGTAGATTTGGGGCAAGAGAAATACAACCGGGCTGCATATATACTTAGCGAGGTACCCGGACAATTATTGAATGAGAACGGGGAACAATACGGGACTGATAAACGTCCTGATGCGGGCGGCGTGCAACTGACTGCATACATTGGAGGGGTAGCCTACTCCTGGTATTTTTCGGAGTATACTGAAGAAATGCCCGAATATGCCCGTGTATTTGCAGATAAGTTATTCAGCATAAAACAAACATTGAAGAACTAAGTAAAGAGGTGGCTTACAATACCAGTAAGCCCTGCTTATACAAAGTATTCACAGGTTTATTATCCCAGAAGAGTTCAAAATCTTCGAGACCGGCAGCTTCGTAATCATCTTTTACTTGTTGCAAGGTGAGCGTTTTAGCGTTGTGTATGGATAGCTGTTGCAGCATGGCAGCCAGCCACAGGCCTTGTGGTTTGTCTACTGTTATGCTGTGTACCCCCTGCTTATTAACGAAGCTAAGTGAGGCCTTTTCATATTGTTCGCCTTTCTTATTTTTTACAAACAATTCTACCGCTGGCTGCTTGCCTAACCATACCACTTTCGCTGTGGGTTTGGCCATGCCTGGTTCCGCTTCTTCCAACGCACGGACAATAAAGTCAGGTGGTACTGTTGTTTTAGGGATTTTGAAATCGAACCATTTGTGCAACGGGTAATCGAGTCCTACACCATGCATATAGTTGAGCAGGGATTTCTTCAGCCCGAAGCTGAAACTCTCGTGGTCGGTGCCGGTAGGGTCAGTAAATTCTATATCGTTGTTGGCAAATGTGCCGATGATATCGCTGTCTTTCACCACCATATATTTCTCAGGCTCCAGCCCTACGGGGCTGTGAGCGGTCATTGCAAAGCGGTGCCAGTAGGCCGATTGCAATACGCCTGCGGCAAACATCTGCCGCACCATCTCCAACGAGTCAATAGTTTCCTGCGCCGTTTGGGTGGGGTAGCCATACATCAGGTAAGCATGCACCATAATACCCGCCTCGGTAAAATGTTTGTTGACACGCGCCACCTGTGCAACCGTAATCCCTTTCTGTATCAGCGTCAGCAAACGGTCTGATGCTACCTCCAGCCCACCTGATACAGCTATGCAACCCGATGCTTTGAGCAGCATGCACAAATCTCGGGTGAAGCTTTTTTCAAAGCGGATATTGGTCCACCAGTTGACCACCATGCCCCGGCGGATGATTTCCAGCGCCAGTTCGCGCATCAGTGCAGGCGGTGCCGCTTCATCTACAAAGTGGAACCCCGTTTGCCCTGTTTGTGCAATAATCTCCTCCATCCTGTCGCAGAGTACCTGTGCGGATATGGGTTCGTAGTTTTTGATATAAGGAAGCGATACATCGCAGAAGGTACATTTGCCCCAATAGCAACCATGCGCCATAGTCAGCTTGTTCCACCGCCCGTCACTCCACAGGCTGTGCATAGGGTTGGTTACTTCAATAG
>JACFNS010000214.1:0-3850 GCA_019454705.1 Taibaiella sp.
CTTTCGTAAAAGTACCTGTAAAGACACCTGCCCTGCATAAAGAGGTAGTGATTGTAACTCCCGCTCCCAAAATTGACATCACCAATCTGAAAAAAGTCGAAACCATCAGGCTGGATAATATCCTCTTCCTGCCGGGCAGCCATAAAATAAGGAGTGAATCAGAAACATCACTATTCCACTTGTACATAGTAATGAAAGACCATCCCACCCTGAAGATAAGGCTGGAAGGCCATATCTGCTGCCTGAAGAACACCACGCACGATGGCTATGATTATGACAGTCAGGAATACCGCCTGTCAGAAAATAGGGCAAAAGCAGTGTACGACTACCTGGTGGAAAAAGGCATAGACGAAGAGCGATTGGAGTATAAAGGTTTTGGCATATCAAAGCCCCTAGCCTGGCCCGAACGATCTTTTGCCGACGAAAACATGAACCGTCGTGTAGAAGTGAGAATACTCGAAAAATAAATTACCCGGTTGCTGTAGAAATCTCCGACGGTGCATAGCCAAACTGCGCCTTAAAAGACCTGCTGAAATAGGACAGGTTATTAAAGCCCGTTTTATAGGCTATTTCCGAAATATTGTATTGCTTGCCCTGCATCATTTTATAGGCTTCGTGCAGGCGTATCGAGCGGATGAACTCAACGGGTGTCATACCTGTTGCTGTTTTTATCTCTTTCTGCAACCTGTTTCTGCCCATGCCCATCGATGCGCCAAGCGTATTTACGTTCAGTTCTTCGTCATCAATATTGGCCAGTATATATTCTATACATTGTTTCACTACCGGGTTATCCTGTGGGGCATCTTCCGTATCAGCAGTTGCCGCGTTGGTTGGTGTTTCCACATAGTGGGGCATATACCTGGTATAAAATTTATCCCTCAGCTTTTTTCTTTGCTTCAGCACGTTTTCTACCACTGCCAACAGTTCATCCATTTTAAATGGCTTGGGTATATAATTATCCGCACCGGCCTGGTACAGGTCTATGCGATTATCTACCTGGTTTTTTGCCGTCAGTACCACTATGGGTATATGCCCTATACTGTCAGATTCTTTCACTGCAGCCACCAGTTCTTCACCAGACATTTCGGGCATCATCAGGTCGGTAATCACTATATCGGGCATGTGCTTTTCTACCAGCCTCAGCGCTTCCCTGCCATTATAGGCACGCACGCAGCGGTAGCCATTCTGTTGCAGGCTCTGTGCTACAAACTCATTCAGCTCTATATGGTCTTCTGCCACTACTACCAGCGGCTGTTTATCATCTACGCTCACATCTTCCTGCGGCTCTATGCCTGTCACTTGTTCTACTACAAGTCCCGGCAATACCAATGTAAATACCGCCCCCCTGCCCGGTGCCGAATCAACAGTTACCGATCCTTTGAGTTGTAATAAATATTCTTTCACTAACGACAACCCTATCCCTGTTCCCTTGTGGTTATTGATATCTATCTTATAAAACCTTTCAAAAATTTTCCTGTGTTCATCGGGGTGTATACCCGCACCATCATCTGCTATGCTGATGCTGATGTTATTGTCCCTAAGTCGTTTAGCAGTCAATATGATTTGCCCTGTTGCATACTTAAACGCATTCTGTAACAGGTTGTGTATGCACTGCGAAAGTTTGAAACTATCTGTTGTCAGCAACAACCCTGTTTCTCCTCTCATAATGAAATCAACGGAGTTTTCCTCGGCCAATGGCGTGTATTGTGTTTTCATATCAGCCAGCATCCTGTCCAGGTCCACGGTTTCCACATTCACTTTTTCCACGCCCTGCTCTATCTTATTCAGTTGCAGCAATTGTTCCACCATCGCCATCAGGTGGTCAGTGTTCTTAATAATATACCTCGCCTGTTTTTTTATGAATTCATCTCCCGATGTTTTATACATCTGGTTGGCGGGGCCCAATATTAATGACAATGGTGTCTTCAGGTCGTGCGATATATTGGTGATGAATTTATTTTTCAGTTGTTCCAGCTCTCGCATTTTCGCCACTTCCAGCTTGTTTCTCTCGGCTTCCAGTATCTGCCGGCGCACTTCGTGCTGCGCTGCCTTGATACTGCAAAAAGCGGCAATGATATTAAACAGTTGCATGTGGGTATGCTTGTAAAAGCCCCTCTGCGAATGTTCGGAATCTATCACGCCGAATACTTCATCACCTATTAATATGGGTACTGCCAACTCTGATAAGCGCACCGCATCATCCACTATATAATCCGGATTGCTGGATGTATCTTCTACCAGCACAGGTTTTCTTGTGGTGAAAACTCTACCCACTATCCCCTCGCCGGGAATAATTTCGATGGGGTTGTGCACCTTGTGTCCGCTCAGGTTTTTCTGTCCATAGGCAGCCACCTGCACCAGCCTGTCCTTATCCTTATCATACAGGTATATAATAAAATCCTCCAGGCCCAGTAGGGGTATGCAGGATGCTGTTACATCCCACATGGCTTCTTTTATGGGCTTGTCCACCATCAGTATGGCCGACAAGCTTTTACTCAACTCAGAAATTTTATTGAAATGCCTTTCAAAAAAATCCATCCGGTGTATGCCATGCCTGAAGTCAATGATGAGCAGGTAACAGTTACACAGTACGGTTACCACACCCATTATCATTAATGGTATCGTATTATGGGTATGTATATGGGGTTGCAGGGCAGACACAACAATACTTGCCGCCAATGCTACAACGGTGGATAGCATAGCCATGGCAAAGTTGCTGAAGCTGATGTACTCCCTGCGTTCAAGTATATACATAGCAGCCGACCAACTGCTGATGACTATCATCTCCTCTTTGCCACTGCCATACAAGCAGCCGCCCAGCACCAGCAAAACCATTGCAGCATAAAATATCCCCCACGACAATGGCACCTGGAACCTTTCTTTAGCAATACTCCAGCTTACTATTACGAACAACAACACGGCCGATAGTAAACTACTATCGGCCCATGTCAGTTGTGTCAATGACTTGCCCGGCAGTACTGTTGCCAGTACCTGGAAGAGCAGCATGGCTCCCATCCACTCCTTCATACGTTTAGGAGTACCGCCGGGGTTAATGGATTTTTTTAAATATTCTGCAACTGCATTTGCCACAGGCTACCTGTTTAATATTAATTTCCTGTTCTCTGTCATGTCTTCAAAACTTATACTAATATAATATAAACCACCGGGTATATGGGCGGGTATGCTATAGCTATCCTGTGCATTGCGCCAGTTGGCCACCTGCTTGCCCGTCACATCATACATGTTCACCATCTTCACATCATGGTTGCCATCTGCCTGTATGCTGAATGTACCTGTTGACGGGTTGGGGTAAACACTCGCGTTATAAGATTCACCTGCTATATTTTTTACAGAGTTAACCGGTGGGGCCTGTTTTTTAAACCGCGCTGTTACCTGGTAAGAATCAAACGACTGGTCCATAGCAATGCCTGTCACTACCATATTGCCGTCTGCGTCCTTAGTAATGTTCTCAAAATACATCGAACCATAATCCGGCGCCATATTCAGGGTGTCGAAACCTGTGCCGTGGTAGTCAGTGTTCAGGCTGCCATCGTCCGTAAAGACAGCGGTAACAGGCTGTAGCGCTCCTCCATCGAACCGGTATACACCTACCAGGAAAATATCCCCATTGTCCAATACCTCCAGGTCAAAAAACAGTTGGTCTGACTTGGCGCCGAGGTTCAGTGAGCCCCTGCCGTTGCCGCTGCCAAATGTAGCGCTGGGTATACTATTGGCATCTACTTTCCACAGGGTGGCTACCTGGAATGAATTCACCTCAACCGTACCGCATATATACAGTATGCCATTAGGGCCTTCTGCCAGGGAGTTAAAGCTGGTGCTGCTACCATTA
>JACFNS010000214.1:3860-5129 GCA_019454705.1 Taibaiella sp.
AGAAAAGAAAAAGTACCCATTGATACCAAAGTTAGTATCAAACTTACCATCAGGCATCAATTTGCAGATATACTGGCGCTGGGTCTGCCCTGTCGTGTTCCCTATCACCGCTATGCTGCCATCTTTCATGATGATAAAATCATCCATGGATTCTTTGTCGCCGGGCTTGGGGTCTATAGTTGTAAAGCTGAATGTACCGAAAGTCTGATCAAGGGTACCATCCATATTCAGGCGAATGATATAGGCATCAGTCACGTTGTTGTTCACCCGGCTCCATGCCCCTATGTATATTTTGTTATTATGTACTTTTACTTTCTCTGCCACATCGTCGCCCTGGAAATGCATTTCCAGCAGGCCGTTGTTCTGAAAAGTATTGTCAATAGTTCCGTCGCTGTTCAGGCGCAACAGCATGATGTCCCTATTGTTAGCGCCATCTGTTGAGCCCGCCAATAAAAACTTGCCATCCGGTAGTTCCACCACATCGAGGGCAGCATCATCGGCACCCAGCTTGGGGTCGTACTGCGATTTACCGGCGTTGCCAAAAGCATTATCCGCGGTGCCGTTTTTATTGAGCCTGGTGGCGTACAGGTCTTCATTGGCACCTGCCGTATGGCCGGCGACAAGTATTTTCCCGTCAGAAGTAATAATGTGGTTGCCCAGGTCAAAAGAGCCGTTATAAACCATTGTATAGGCAAAACCATTGTTGCCAAATGTAGAATCTAAACCCGCAGGCATCTGCGCAAAACCGGCTACCCCGGCCAGCGCCACAATTACAGTAAGTACAAATAACTTTTTCATAAGATTGAATTTTCTGCAAATATGTGGGCAGGCGGGTGCCGGGGCTTTTCACATACAGCCCCGATGTTTGCACATTTTGCACACCCGTGCATTTTGTACAAGAAAAGTGCAGAATGTGTTAAGGGATACTGGTATCAGGGTACCAACAACACCTATAGAAAACTCCCCGCCTGCCTGTCCCGCACCTGCGGGTTTTTTAGGCGGGGACATTTGCTTATGCCTTTAGGGCATAAGCAAATTGGGGCGGTCAACTCGCGCGGGATAATAATTGCCCTCCACCATCCGAACGACGTGGCCGGCTGGCACTTGGGTGAGACAGAGGGGCTTTCTCGCGCCGGATATAAACGAGGACCTACCGGAATGGCGTTTGCACCGCCATAATGTTGGCAGGGGGTACTTCTTGTTTTTCCCTCCGGGGAATAATTATATATCATCCCGCCCAAGCGGCATTACTTTCTGCACTTAATTAAG
>JACFNS010000215.1 GCA_019454705.1 Taibaiella sp.
ATTGCTGCTGAAAATGGCAACGGTAATGGAAAATGGCACGGCAAAAGACATACAGCAGCCGGTATTGCCCAAACAACCCCAACAGCCGGTAATGAAACCCCTGCCTGAGCGGGTAACGGATATGCAGTTCCTGAAACAATTTACCGGTGGCAACCAGGAGAAGATGGACAAGTACAAAAACATGTTCCTGGAAAATGGCCCACGCCTGCTGACCAACATAGAAGAGGGACTAAAAAACGGCGACCTTGGGGCTGTGAAGATAGCTGCGCATTCTATGAAACCTCAGCTATCGTATATGGGAGTGAAGGAGGAAGTGAGCCATATCTTCCTGATAGAGCAGACTGCCGGAGAGCAAGCGCATTTTGAACGCCTGCCCGCATTGGTAGAACAACTGAAAAGAGTATGCGCCAAGGCTTTTGAAGAATTAAAGGGCAATTAGGCGAAACAATCAGATTTTCAGCACTTTATTTCACACCCCACTTTGGGGTTTTAAATATTTTTTCTATTTTTCTACGAAATTGAACTCCTGAAATTATGGCAACTAACAACAATCGGTACATTTTCCTGGTAGATGACGAGCCGATTCAGAACGAAATGTTGAAAGATTACATATCCGAACGTTTTCTTTATGACATCAAAATATTTGATAACGGGGAGGAAGCTTTAGCCAATATGCACCTCCATCCAGAAATAGTAGTATTGGACTACCACCTGAGCGCCCACAAACCTAATGCGCAAAACGGGGTTGAAATATTAAAGAAAATAAAAGAAGGATACCCTGAAACGCAGGTAATTATGTTGTCAGGGCAGGATACACTGCAGGTAGCTGTAGACAGCATGAAATACGGTGCATACGACTATATAGTAAAAGGGGAAACTGCATTCTCGCGTACGGAAAACGCCCTAAACAACGTGAGCGAACTGCATAAAATGAAGGTTATCAATAACAGCTATAAAAAGACTATCATATTCCTGAGTGTTGTGATAGGGCTGATTATACTACTGGCGTTGTACCTCAACTTCTTTACCAACGCCTTCTCGCACACGTCCAACGTAGCGTTCATTCAATAATAATGTTAGTTTAAAATATCCCCGGCAGCAGATGTTTAGTAGATTTGCTGCCGGACAATTTTTATATAGACGATGCAATTAGCCCAGCGACTGAACAGAGTAACTGAACCGCAGACCATCAAGATGGCCAAGCTTGGCCGCGAACTGAGAGCGAAAGGCATAGACGTGATAGACCTGAGCCTGGGTGAACCTGACTTTGTTACCCCGCAACATATACGCACATCGGCCAGCCACGCTATGGATGAGGGTTATACCAAGTACACCCCAGTGGTAGGCTATCCGGAACTGCGTGAGGCCATCAGCCAGAAACTGAAAAGGGACAACCACCTGGACTATCCTGCCGACCAGGTTATCGTATCTACTGGTGCTAAACAGTCTTTGGCAAATGCTATACTGAGCATTGTAAACCCCGGAGATGAAGTACTGATACCCACACCTTATTGGGTGACATACAGCGCACTTGTGCAATTGGCCGAAGGGAATGTTACCTACATACCCGGCAGCATAGAACAGGACTTCAAAATTACACCTGCACAACTGGAGCAGCATATCAGCGACAAAACGAAGTTGTTCATCTTTTCATCGCCCTGCAACCCCACCGGCAGCGTATATACAAAAGAAGAGCTGAGCGGGCTTGCGGAGGTATTTAAACGCTATCCTAATTGTGCCATCATCAGCGATGAGATATATGAGTATATCAATTATTCAGGACACCACGAAAGCATTGCACAGTTTACCGAACTAAAAGACCGTGTAGCTATCGTGAATGGTATGTCTAAAGGTTTTGCCATGACAGGCTGGAGGCTGGGTTATATGGCAGGGCCTAAAGAGTTGGTACAAGCTTGCGAAAAGCTACAGGGGCAATTTACTTCGGGCACCAACTCTATTACACAACGTGCAGCCATATCGGCCCTGCTGGATGATATGGGGCCTACACAGGAAATGGTAAAAGCTTTCCGCACCAGGCGCGACTTTATGTACTCCACACTTAAAGAGATACCAGGTTTCAGGCTGAACAACCCACAGGGGGCATTCTATGTCTTCCCCGATATCAGTTCATTCTTCGGCAAGAGTGATGGAACTACAACCATCAACAACGATGAAGACTTTAGTATGTACCTGCTGCACAATGCCCATGTGAGTACTGTAATGGGCTCAGCTTTTGGCAACGACAGTTGTATACGCATGTCTTTCGCCACATCGATGGCCAAGCTTGAGGAAGCGGTAAAGCGTATTAAAGCTGCGGTAGCTGTGTTGAAATAATTACTGTGCTGCGGCGCCCGCGTTTACCAGGCCTTCCATTGTGCTCAATTCATTCAGCAGGTTGATATAAACAGAATCCAGCTCTGTAGGATGGTCGCTATACCAGCGCAGGCTGTTACTGAATTCTTCAAGGCTAACATTGTGATGATTCAATACAGATTTGTAATACAAAGCCAGCGAGTCTTCATTTTTATTAACAGACAAACCTGTACTGTCATTTACTATTGAGCTATACACTTCCGCAAGGTATATATCAGTCATCACCTCGGTCATTTTTTCCCGGGGGATGGGCTTTTCCTCCTCTTGTGTACACGATATAGAGAAACCAACAATAAAAAGCAGGGTAATGAATACTGTCCTGGTCATTTATTCAAGCTGTTATATTTCTGGGTATTGGGCACGTCTATCTGGCTGATCATTGTGATGTACAAACCACGGTTTGCCTCAGGCTGCTGTGCTATCACGCTGGCAAATTCATCGCTTTTGGCATTGAAGAAAAACTGTAGCAATATAGAGCCGGGATTTTCCTTCTGCAACTGGCTGAGTGTGTTGATACTGTTCAGTATAGTTTTTTGCGATTCGGCGGGGTCTTTATACATATTGTCCAGTGCATCGCGGTGCATGGAGTACCAAACAGAGCGCAGCGCCTGGAACCTGGGATTAAGCACCTGGTCAACTATCCAGTAACGGTTGTGATTGCCCTCTACCGCCTTCCATCCCGTAATGGTCTTGCCCTGTTCAGGTGCATTGTTCACTATATTCTGCGCTTTTTTGAAGTATTCCTGTCCGCCTTTGGGCGAAAAACTTTCATAATCGAATGCGATAACCAGGTAAGCATAATAAGCCAACACCGCAGGCAGGTTAGATACATAAGCATTGTTGCCCACTACCCTATTGTCGTTAAACTCCAACGGCTGAAACTGGTTGTAACTGAATTGTACATCCTTGTCTACATGTTTTACCATTTGAGAAGTGTAGTTAGTATTATATACCGGCCTGGATGATTGTATAGTAATGGTAGCGGCAAAACCATTTTGTATGCCGGGAAGGGTTTGAGTTACGTTAATAAGGATATTGCAATTGATTTTCTCTTGCGGTGCGTATTGGTCATTGGTCCATTTGCGGGTATTCATAAAGTCGGTTATAGCCTGCTGCATGCTGCGGAACACCTCTTTATCTTGCCCCTGACCCTGTATAGCGTCCGACATTACTTTCACGGTGCAGTTTAACTCCTGTGCCTGCGATGTTGCACCGTAAGCAAGCAATGCAATCAGTTCAAGTACAAATGATATTTTAAACAGTTGTTTCAACATAATTATTCTCAGTTATATACTGCACAATGGCTTTCGCTACTTCTGTCTTATTCATCAGCGGCAATGCTTTCTGGGTGCCGTCTTTGCCTATTAATGTTACCTTATTGGTGTCGTGGGCAAAACCCGCCCCCTCATCCTGCAAGGAGTTGAGGACAATCATATCAGCATTTTTACTTTCCAGTTTCTTCAGCGCATTGGCTTCCTCATTATCCGTTTCCAGTGCAAAACCTACCAGGTATTGGCCCGGTTTTTTCTGCCTGCCCAGCTCCGCCAGTATATCTTTGGTTTTCTCCAGTTGTATATCTAACGTGTTATCCTGCTTTTTTATTTTCACCCCCGACACAGTCGCGGGTTTATAATCGGCCACAGCGGCAGACATAATGGCTATATCTACCGATGGAAATACTTCAGTACAGGCTTCGTACATCTGTCCTGCACTTTCTACCCTCACCACGTTAATACCGGGGTGCTTCACTTCTATAGTCGAGGGGCCTAATACCAGGGTAACCAGCGCACCTGATGCAGCCAATTCTTCGGCTATGGCTACACCCATTTTTCCGCTGCTGAAGTTGCCGATGAAACGCACCGGGTCTATACGCTCGTATGTGGGGCCGGCGGTTATCAATGCCCTTTTACCGGCCAGCGCCTGTTTTGTATTTTTATTTAAATAACTTGCTATAAAATCAACAATATCAGTCGGTTCTGCCATTCTACCCTCGCCTACCAATCCGCTAGCCAACTCGCCATATCCTACCGGTATAAAGATATTTCCAAACGACTTCAGTTGCGCAATGTTGCGTTTTGTTGCAGGATGGTGCCACATATCCTCGTCCATAGCCGGGGCTATTAATACGGGGCAAACTGCTGAGAGGTACACCGCACATACCAGGTTGTCGCAGAGGCCGTTGGCCAGTTTCGCCAGTGTGTTTGCACTTGCAGGGGCTATCAGCATTATATCGGCCCAGCGGCCCATTTCTACATGGTTATTCCACTGCGAGCCATCGCTTACACTGCTGTACACAGGATGCTTAGACACTGTTTCCAGCGACAGCGGGCTGACAAACGAAGCGGCTGCCTGTGTTACCAGTACCCGTACTTCAGCACCCGCCTTTACCAGTTGGCGTACCAGTTCGGGTGTTTTGTAAGCGGCTATGCTGCCTGTTACCGCTAATATTATCTTTTTTCCTGCTAACTGCATATTTGGTTGGCTTTCAGCCACTGCAAGGTACGGTTTTTCAAATTTAGTCATGAGTCGTAAGTCGTGAGTTTTTAGTCGAAAATGCGTTGATTTTGTTAACTATTATTTCGGAGGGTTCAACTGAAAGCAATATTGCGGTTTTGTAAGGTGTTGATTTAAAATTAATTATAACTGGCTTGTTAACTATTGTTAACTCTGCGCGTGTTTTTTTCGTGAAACATGCTGAAATAAAGAACCCGCCTGTGGGGCGGGTGGATTTAGTACAATGATGGTGTAG
>JACFNS010000216.1 GCA_019454705.1 Taibaiella sp.
CGGCTTTTCTTCCGGTTGATATTGCCATTGCCAATACCTCTTTTTATCAATTAATTCATGACTACTATTGAAATGGTAATAAGATGCTGGCTCAAATATGCTGATTCCGTGTAAATAGGTAGTGTCATCAGGGAAATAACCCATAGCCATAAAACCTGTTATCCCTTCCCAGTTTAGCGTTTTTTGCTTTTTGGCTTTAGCTAATCCCAGGTAGTTGGTTGATATCGCTTTGTCCTCCGACCAGTAGGCATGGTAACTACCCATGCGATTGGTAAATACATACGTATCTCCGGTAGCAAGTGCCGAGATAAATATGATATAATGCCCCGCTGGGTCGGTGTAATTGTTGCCAGCCTGCTGAATATAATTGACGCACCTGTTCAATAACTCATTGGTATCTACTTTTTCATATAACTGGCCGATAAGTATTAGCTGGTATTCGTTATTACCTACCTCTGTAATAAACTCTTTATTGCCGGGCAGGCTATACCATATATTACCCGACGTACTCTGCCAGTCCTCATTCGGGTTGCGTTTGTAATCAGGAGGCTTATCTCCTATCCATATGTCATAGAACGCACTCATTTACGTTTCATCAACTTGGAGTACAGCGCTTCAAATTTTTGAACCTCTCTTTGAATGGTATATTCACCATACACTTTGTCCAAAGCCTTTTCAGCTATTTCTTTAGGGTATGAGGGTTTGTGTATGAACTCACGCAGGCAATCCGCCAGTGAATCTACTTTTTCAGGCTTGAATACAAGGCCCGTTTTGCCATGCTGTATCAAATCACGGTTGCCTGCTACATCACTTACTATGCATGGTGTACCTGCTGCCATAGCTTCTAATACGGATACAGGACAACCCTCTTCGTGACCCATATAGGTAGATGTGGGCAACACAAATGCATTGCTGGCATTCAGCAACCCATTTACATTACGATAATGCCCTGTTATTTTCACCCTGTCCTGGACGTTCAGTTTTTTTATCAGGCTCTCCAATTCTCTTTTGTACTCGGTATCTCTTTCAGCGCCCGCTATTACCACATGAGCCTGTTCCACCTTCGCGGCGGCTTTTATCAGGGTAGTCTGGTCTTTCGAGCGGACTATTTGCGCAATACAGCAAACCATCAAAGCCTTATCTGGAATATTCAGTTCCTGCCTGACGGACATATCATAACCCGGCTTGAATTTCTCTGTATCAACCCCTCCTGGTATATGGTGTACTTTGCGGGCATAACGCTTAGGTGCAAAAAAGGTTTCAAGCATGGTAGTGTTGCGCGCTACCACCGCGCTGGATAGCATGGTTTTTGTTTTCCATGCTTTACGCCCCCAGTTCATATTCTTTTTTACATACAGGTACTTCGCACCAGCCCACCTTGCTACCAACGCTTCTGAAAAATCTGAAGACCAGTTAAAGGACTGCCAAATGTCAAAATCAAGGCTCCTGAAATCCCTGGTCAGTGCCCGTGCTTTCAGTATTTTATTTGCAATACTTGTTTGTTCTTCTGCTAAAAATGGTTGCACTACCAGCGGCATCTTTTTCGCTATCACTTCATCAAACAGCTCCCCACCCGCATTTTGAACACCTATCCATGCTTCAAATAGGTTCTTATCCAGGCGCTCTGCTATATTGAGCATTTCCCTTCCGCTACCTGCTGTAGTTAAGTTGGGTAATGTAAACAGTACTTTTATTTTGTTCAATGCTTAATGATTAGTGATTGTAAAATTGTTGGAAAGCAGGGACAAACCCTTGTTTGTTGTGTTGTCTGCCTACTACGTCCTTAGCTTCGGTGGCTATTGCAAAGCGCTGTTCTTCATTCATTACTACAAATTGCTCAAGTGTTTCGGCTATAGCTTTTACATCTCTTGGCTGCACGAGGTACCCCGATACTCCGTTATCAATAACTTCTTTCATGCCACCTACATCTGTACTAATAACGGGAGTGCCTGCCGCCATTGCTTCCAATACCACATTGGCTATGCCTTCTTCTACGCTGGGCAATACCAGAACATCGTGTCTTTCTATTACCTTCAACACTTCGTTGTGAGATAATCCATTCACTATATTCACCCTGTCTTTAAGTCCTATTTGATGGAGCTGGTAAATGATACTCGCCGGCGTTTTACCTTCTGCAATTAGTGTGTAGGTAAATGTAATACCTCTTTCTTTCAGCAATGCCAAAGCGTCAAGTGCGTATTCATATCCTTTTTTCCAGAAGAACCGCCCCACTGATATGATGCGTAATTCAGCCTGTTTTGTTTTCGGTTGAACCGGCTTTTGTAATATTTCATCGCTGACGAAAGAATATATAATATCAATCTTGTCAGCAGATGCGCCGTATTGTTCCGCCTCTTTAGCTATGGCCTTACTCACTGCATGAAACCTATGCACTTTAGGGAATAGCCGCTGGTAGCTTTCTTTTATTTCAGGTGTGGTAATGGGCGTGTAGTTAATATGTGCACCCCGCAGGCTAACTAATATTTTACCCGGGAATAAATCAAACAGCAAATCCCTGTTATGTACAAATGCCGCCCATTGTATATGTATCCTGTCGGGTTTAGAATATATAATGGGCAGGTAAAACAGCAGGTCATGATACAAGCTGTAGATACCCGCGGTATTTCTAACAATTCTGAAAAAGTATTTAAATCCTGTCAGTATTAGTAAACGAAGTATAAATAGTATCCTTTGTGCTGTTGAATCCGGCACTACAATTGCCCTTACATTCCTGTGGTACTTATACTGCCCGGACTTTTTCCCAATAACGGTAATTGAAAAGCCGTCTTCTGCCATGGCATTGACCTGCGCATCAACAAAAGTTGCAGATGGTAAAGAACCTGTAAGGATAGTTATGTTCATAAATGATGAACCCCGTATATCTTATTAAATGGACGTTGTACCCCGGGATATGTAATGCCCAGGAACGTAGAAATGTATTTCAGCTCTCCCGGGAATACCAGTCTTACTATTATATTGTAAGCAAGTATTACAGTAATCCCTGTTAATGCTATTAATGCCAAAGGAAAGAAACTATTTACCGTATCCTGTATATAACGGGTAGCTATGAGCAATGCAGTCACAACTATGGTTATACTGACAAAATAAGGATAAAGGTCTTTGTACCATTGTACATTCGGTTTTTCCACTGCGTCCATAGTCAGTTTTATCCGCCAATTGTAAAATGCTGCTCTTACAATCACCAATGATAATGCTACGCCGACAATACCCCCATAGTATGCACCTATTGCAGAACCTATTAAATGAACAGGCGTAAACAACAGGTTTACTTTAAAAGATTGTTTGTTCATATGGAACGAATTCATGACTATGCTGAAAGAACTGGTGACAGTACGCAATGCTGAATAGACAATAAGTATCTGCATGGGCAACACAGCTGCTTCCCATTGCGGGCCATACATCAGCAGTATAATAGGTTTAGCAGTCAGCAACATAATGCCCAGAAAGGGTAGCAGTACAAATGAGAAAGTTTTCAGGAAACTGATGTAATGGTTGTAAAACTTATGTTTATCATTTACGTATTTGGGTAATACTGATGAAAGAATATTGTTGGACACCATGATGAGCTGCGTAGTGAACAACTCCGCCATCTGCATGGCTATGTTATATATACCCAACATGCTTAATCCCAAAAACTTACTGAGAATAAATTTATCACCGTGGTCTGCCAGTCGCCTCAACAGACCCGAACCAATCAGGTGTTTGGTGAAATGATATATCTCTTTCCAGCGTCCTGTGTACAGGTGAGTACCCGGATTTAATTTTGTAGCCCTGTAAAATACCAGTGTCTGAATGGGGGTAAGCAGCAGTGTAGGCACTATCAGGCTGTACACGCCTAATCCCGCAAACACAGCAAACAGTTTGCCTAATGGAATAAGTATAATAAATGGCGTCTGTATTTTCACCTGTTTGTCAAACATCAGGTTTCTGCTCAGCCATGCTTTGGGAATAACAGCCAATTGAGAGAACACGAATATGCCTCCAACTATAAAACTGATATTTTTTATCCGTGGTTCATGCTGAAAAGTTGCCCAAAAGGGAACTGCCAGGAGAAATAAGCCTAATACTACAATCGTAATAACAATATTGAACCAGAATGCAGCACGAAATGTTTCTTTCACATCATCTTTCCTGTATGCCAACAGGTATTCGCTCAATCCTGTTGTGCCGAAAACAGAGATTAGATACAACAGCACTTCAGTAATGCTCACCAGTCCGAAATCATAAGGTGTAAGCTCACGTGCCAGCACAACGATAGTGGTCAGGCCCATCAGCTTTTCCAGCATGTTGCGCTGTAGTATCCTTACAAAACCTTTTCCTGCTTTTTTACCGATACTCATTTGTATCGCAGAAGATAATTATGTCAGGCGGCTTACTTTGCCACCTTCCAGTTTATATTGCTGTTTGCTTTCAGGGCAAATGGCTATTCCGTTACTGTCAAAGTTCAGTTTATGGCCGTACTCACTCATCCACCCTGTTTGTTTGGCAGGATTGCCAATCAAAAGTGCATAAGGAGCAACATCTTTTGTAACAACGGCCCCGGCACCTATAAAAGAATACTCGCCAATATTATTACCACATATTATAGTAGCATTCGCACCTATCGTAGCGCCTTTGCCTACATGTGTTTTTTCATACTTTTCGCGCCGCGCTACTGCACTACGCGGATTGGTAACATTGGTAAATACACATGATGGCCCCAGGAACACATCGTCATCGCAGGTAACACCTGTATATATTGATACGTTGTTCTGCACCTTTACATTATTGCCCAACACCACCCCGGGAGATACCACTACGTTCTGGCCTATATTGCAACCACTACCTATAATACTCCCACTCATGATATGAGAGAAATGCCAGATTTTGGTATCAGCACCAATACTGCAATTATCATCAATAACTGCTGTAGGATGTGCGAAGAAACTCATGAAACCGTAATTACAATCTTGAATCAACTACAGACCTGTCGAGGCAGCCCTTTACATCGTATATGATTCCACCCGGCGCCAGCCACTCTTTCCAGTTATTATCCAGGAACTCATTGTGGGCTACGGCTAATACCACAGCGTTGTATTGTCCCTTTTCAGGCAATTGACTT
>JACFNS010000217.1 GCA_019454705.1 Taibaiella sp.
CACATACCATTTCACTATACGGCCGGGTATGATGGCATTAAGTTCCTGCGGGCGTTCTTCCTGTTTTAGCGTAGTAACATACCCACGCGCCCTTATATTCTGCGTCCAGGGCAGGAAGAGAAGTATCAGCAAGAATATGATGATGGCAACAAACCATCTGCGGATATTGCTGTATTTATCTACCATATATACGCTGCCAAAGGCCTGCATGGGCAAACCTTTTACGGCTCCTGTTACTATCGATTTTATTTCCTTCATCTTTATACGGTTGATAGTTACAATACCAATTTTTTATCGCACCATGCCTGCACACCCGGCTGCTCCGATATAATAATTACAGTAGTGTCCTTCATCTCATTGTCTATATAGTCCAGCACATTCCGCGTCACCTCTTCGCCGCATGAAGAAGGATAATCCAGTAACAACAGTTTTGATTTGGCTACCAGTGCCCGCATCAGCAATATGCGGTTTACCGTTTCGTCCTGAAGGTCATATTTTCCGGGGTAGATGCGCATATCATAACCATCTTTGTGCTCTTCTACAAATTTTTTCAATCCCGTTATTTCCGCCAGCCTGCTGATGGTGGAATAGGGTATGTCCCTGCCACAAAGAATATTCTCCATAAGCGTGCCGTCAAATAAGCCGGACGATTGCAACATTATGCCTGTATTGTTACGCAAAGACAAGAGGCTATATTTATGAATAGGCAATCCATTGATGAGTACAGACCCCTTACCCGGTTTGAAAATACCAGCTATCAGTTTCAGCAATGTTGATTTGCCCGATCCGCTCGCACCGCTGATCTGCAATTTTTCTCCGGGCAACAAATTAACTGAGATGTCAGACAGGACGTTCTGTCCATTGTCTTCGTATGAAAAGCTGAGTTTATTCACCTCAACATGTACACCTTGTTTTGCATCCGGCTCAAACATGGTTTCTTCTTCAGCCTCCAATGGTAGGGCTGCTACTTCATTAATTTTTTCTACGGCAGTTATCACATCATATACCTGCTCCAGGTTGATGATGAGTTTTTCCACCGAATTAATAACAAGTATGATAATAATTTCCGCGGCTATAAACTGGCCGATATTCAGTTGCTGGCCGAAGAGGAGTATGGCACCAGCTATCAGCATAGCGGCTATAATAAATACTTTCAGGTACACCAGCGACCAGTATTGCAGCAACAATACTTTAAAGTGATTGGTCCTGCTCTTCAGGTAGGCAGTAATATTGTTATCAGCTTTCCCGAGGTTAAAATCTTCCCTGAAAAACTTGTAATCAACTGCATTTAACGCCACCTGCTCCAGGTGGGCTGCCATCTTGTATTTATGCTTGCTCTCCTCCAGGCTTGTTTCCACACCTCTGTTTCCGCTCAAGTAGAGTATCAACACTATCACCAGTATTACCAATATGCCAAAGAATATAAATAATGGGTGATAAAGGGTAAGCAACAACAAACCGGCTAATATCTGTATAGTGGCTGTGGGCACATCCAGCAATAACTTGGATATACCTTTTTGCAGTATCATGATGTCAAAGTAGCGGTTCATCAACTCGGGACGGTAATAATTCTCTGTCGCCTTTATATCCAGCCTGGGTATAGTGTACGCATACTGAAAAGCATAACGCACATAAAGCTGCTGCTCTATCTTTTCTATGATTTTCATCTGGCTTACCTGGAAATAACCGTAGATAAAAGAACCAAACACAACTAATGCTATCAACAACACTACCGAAGTGGACACAGCACCACCAAATACAAAACTTATAATGGCCTGTATACCCAGCGGCAGAGACAACTGTACCAGTCCTGCCAATATTGCATAGAAGTAAATAGCGTATATCTCCCGCTTTTCATGCTTAAGTATGTCCAGAATCCTGAAAATATGGCCTCTATGCTTCATAGCCGGTACATTTTATGCAAACTTAAATCAACTTTCAATCATGATAGTAATACTATTATCTATAATAGCAATGATTTTATCTATAAAAGCATAACTCCGAATTCGTAATTTTGCACTAAAGTTACAAGATGGAGATACAAATCAGGCTCAACCCCAATCTCTATTTAAAAGACCCTGAGCAATCTGAGCTGGGGCGCAATATCATTAAGCATAGCATAGAAATGATACATGAGCTTGGTTTTGAAAGCTTTACATTCAAAAAACTGGCTGCTAATATTAATACTACCGAGGCCAGTGTTTACCGGTATTTTGAAAATAAACACAGGTTATTATCCTATATCATTAACTGGTATTGGACATGGATGGAATACCAGTTCAATTTTTACACTGGTAACGTCAAAAACCCGGTACAAAACATCAATATACTCATCAGCCTGTTGGTTTTCGAGCTGGACGATCAGTTTATATCTTCTCATATCAGCAAGGATAAATTATACAATATTGTCACCTCCGAAAGTAACAAGCTCTACTTTACTCATCATGTAGAAGAAGACAACCAGGCGCGTATGTTCAAGCCATACAAAGACCTATGCCACCGCATATCGCTCGTCTTTAACGAATACAACACTTCCTACCGCTTCTCTCACTCCCTGGCCAGCACGCTGGTAGAAACGGCTCACCATCAACAATTCTTCGCCAGGTACCTGCCATCACTTACAGATTTCGACAAACGGAAAATCAAAACAGAGCTGAAAGCTTTCTTGTCCCATATGGCTTTTAGCATGTTGGACAATAAAAAATAAAAGCGGCCTCTCAGCCGCCTTTACTATTATCTACTGTAGTACTATTCGTTTTCGCCCAAGCACTGCACGCTCGTCTCTCAACTCTACTATATACACACCTGGCACCAGGTTATTAGTAGTAATATCTGTTTTACCACCATCAAATGTGCTTTCCCTGCGCCATACTATTTTGCCTGTATAGTCTATTATGTTTACTGTAATAGCTTTACCTGCTACCATAGATGGCCCTGCTATCACTTTGAAGTTATCTTTCGCAGGATTGGGGGCTATTTTAAATACATCATCAGCATATGGTATTACCACTACTATATTTGTTGTGTCAGTTGTATCTGTTGTATCAGGGGGTATCACTACAGACCCCTGTAATACAGAACTCCACATACCGCGCCCGTATGTAGCTGCCCATACCTCCTTGGTAGTGTTGTTAACAGCAAGGTCCAGCACTTCAATAAAAGGCATATTCTTACGAAAGGAAGCCCAGGCGCCTGCCGTAGTGCTGTCCATATAAAACACACCAAGGTCTGTACCCACATACATTACCTGGTAGGCTGTGTCATATTCAATACAACGAACCGGTACATTTGGAAGTCCTGTGTTTAGCTGCGACCATACACCTTTGTTATACTGCGCTACCTTCGTACTACCATAGCCGCTGAATGTAAGGTAAAACCTGCCACTATCTGTAGCATGTGGTTTAATATCTGAAATAGTTCCGCTGTAAGGCACTTTTATTGTGTCAAATGTTGCGTTATTGCCTCGTACGTAATTATCGGCATAAAACACTACCTGTGTATCAGGGAATATAGCATAAATGGTAGGTGTATTACCGCCTGTCATTGCTACTCGTGTGCAATTACCGCCTGTTATAGCTGTACCTTGAATAGACATCCACGTATTACCTCTGTCCGGGCTGAAGTAAATATGTTTGAACCCGGCAACCAGGTGCCGGTTACTGTCTGGTGTAATAATAAACGGCGTAATCCATCCACCTGACGGGTCGCCGGGTATGTTATTCTGTACATTTGTGAAACTATTGCCACCGTTTGTGGTGCGGCTGATAGAACCACCGTTTTGTGTAGAAGTATAGAACACATTCGAATCGAGGGGATCAGCCTGGCAATCCATACCATCGCCACCGGTCAGGTCGTACCAGGTACCTCCCTGCAATCCCTTTGAACCATTATCCTGGCTGCCGCCCAACGCATAAGTAGCTGCATTGGTTACAGCATTCCTGTAAAACTGTGTGATGCTCAACCCATTAGAAATATCCATCCACAGCGGGCTGAACGGAGTTCTGGTTTTATATATACCTCCGTCATTACATTCAAACAATTCTCCCGTTAGCGGGTGATATGCGTAATAATGCTTGTCGGCGTGTACCGTCTGTACACCTGATACTACAGATGTCCATTGGTTCACTAATGTCCAGTTGCGGCCACCATTATTGGAGCCCCATGTATTTACACCACCTGCAAATACAATATTAGGATTCTGAGGGTGTATGGCAAATGCCAGGTCGTACCAACCTTGTACACCACAACCTTTCCCTTCAGGGCTGCTGGCTATCAAGTCCCCTATTTTAGCATTTGAAGCACCGGCATTACAATTTGTTCCTGTTGGAGCATATACCTGTGTAAATGTTTTTCCGGTATCTACAGACTCATAAATACCCATCAGCCCATTACCACTATTACACACCATAGCCCTCACCAGTGCAACATTGGCCGGAGTAACAGCCAGTGCTATACGACGGGCGTTATTAAGGTTGGTTACTACACTCCAGGTCATACCACCGTTAGCAGATCGATATATCTCCCGGTCATCACTGTTTCTTGAACCATACATAATGCTGGTATCCGTAGGATGGTAAAGTACCTGAATAAAGTTGCCTGATTGCCTGTTACTCCAGGTCACACCACCATCAAATGACTTGTATATCCCAAGGCTCGTAGCAAGAGTCAACGAGTTTGTATCCAATGGATTAATCAGCAGCCAATTGGTAGTCCTACCCTGAGATGTTGTCCAGGAAATACCGGTAGTATTCCATGTCTGTCCGCCATCCGTTGACTTGAGCACACCTATGCTATTGTTATTATTATAGCTGGCACTACCACCATCCCGATCGCCTGTACACAAGTATATGGTATTGGGGTTCAGCGGGTTCACATCTATATCAGACACATCCGTCCTCGGCAGGTTATCAGACAACGATGTCCACGTCTGTCCATCGTTAGTAGTCTTCCATATACCACCGCCCGATGCACCTACCCAATAGGTATTACTGTCTGTGGGGTGAAATTCAACACAGTTAACACGGCCTATACCACCATAACCACTGTATGAAAGAAAAGGCCCGCGCAGTTTCCAGTCAGATTGGTCGGCTGTGGTTTTCATCCTTGTCCTGTCAAACT
>JACFNS010000218.1 GCA_019454705.1 Taibaiella sp.
TAAAAACTCTCTTTTTGCAGGTTCTGTATGGATAGGCGGACGGGATGAGCAGAATAACCTGAAAGTTGCCGCGCAAACTTATCGCCAAACGGGTAATGACTACTGGCCTGGTCCGCTGGACCCGGCAACAGCTGATATAACTGAAGCGGATTGCTCTGAATGGGACCGTTTCTGGAAGGTAAACCGTGAAACAATCAATAAGTTTAAACTGTTGGCTGATAAAAGTGCAGCATCGGGCGACTCTGAATTTGAAGCTATCATGCAGTGGCCTGCAAAAGGTAATACAGATGCAGTTGGACGTAATCAAAACCCACTTACTCTGCACCCCGATATAGATTATGCGCCATTCATAGATGTGGATAATAACGGTATCTATGAGCCGGAAAACGGTGACTACCCCGGCGACCCTGCACGTCCTAATCAGGACCTGCCCGGCGACCAGTTTATTTGGTGGGTATTTAACGATAAGGGTAATGTTAAACAACAATCTAATACTGAAGGTATAGGTATAGAGGTACAGGCAAGTGCATTCGCCTTCACTACCAAAGACATGCTGAACGATGCTACGTTTTATAACTACAGGGTGATAAACCGTGGCGGACTTAGCCTGGACAGTACTTATATTTCTACATGGACGGATGCTGACCTTGGTTATTACAACGATGACTACATCGGTTGTGATACGAACAGGGGCCTGGGTATACTGTATAATGGTACCAGCGTAGATGGTACCGGCCAGGTGAACAGCTATGGCGACAGGATACCAATGGTAGGTGTCGATTTCTTTAAAGGTCCTATCAGAACAAGGGAAATAAACGGCCAGACGGTGATTGATACCCTGGGCATGACCGCTTTTACATACTACAACAACGATAACTCAGTAGTAGGTAACCCCAACAATGGTATAGAGATATATAACTACATGAGTGGTTCTATCAGGAACGGCCAAAGGTTTAGTAATGATTTCAAAGGACCGAATACACCTTCCCGTGCTTATGGCGAAGGCCCGTTAACCCCATTTGTGTTTTATGGTGACCCGGGCGTACGCTCAGAATGGTCGGAGTGTACCTGCGGTAACCCCGTAGGTGACAAATGATATTACTATTGGTGCGGTATGGGTATCTGATGCAGGAGGCTGTCCCAACACGTCTTTCAGAAAGATAAGAGTGGCTGATGACCTTGCGCAATCGCTGTTTGATAATAACTTCCAAACTATTGAAGGCCCCGAAGCGCCCAGAATGGTAGTGCGTGCTCTGGACAGGAAGCTGGTGTTTTACCTGGCTAATGATCCCATCAGCAACAACTACCAGGAGAAATATGGTTATGATTTGAGTGAGGCTAAATACCGCGTGGTATCTCCCAAAGCCGCTAACTATGTGAAGAGCCCTGACTCATTATATAAGTTTGAAGGATACAGGGTATTCCAGCTGAGGAGCAGGTATGTAACTGCAGCTGATATATTTGCAGAAGATGGTACAGTGGACAATAGTGTTGCTATCGAAGTATTCAAGTGTGATATCAGGAATGGCGTTACACGCGTTATTAATTATGAGAAAAACACAGATGTAAGTGATACTACTTATGTGCCGGTAATAAAGGTAGAAGGTGATGACAGTGGTATCAGGCATAGTTTTGAGATATCGCAGGATGCCTTTGCAGAAGGCGAAGAAAAACGCCTGGTTAACTATAAGAACTACTATTTTGTGGCTGTTGCATATGCGCACAACAACTTTGCTCCATTTAACGCTAAGAGGGCTGACTCAACACAAGATTTGGCATACCTTGAGAGTTCGAAAGGAGCTGGTGGTTCACCAATAGCAGTAGTAACTGGTACGCCTAACCCCGCCAATGGCGATATGGGTACAGTACTGAACGCAGCTTATGGAGACGGTGTAATCATTAAGAGAATAGAAGGTGCGGGTAACGGTGCCAATGCGTTGACCATGAGTGATTCTTCTGAGAATCAAGCGGTATTTGGTGTTCCCGCTGCCGGTGGCGGAACATTGCATCAGGCGCTCCAGCCAACTTACAAAGCGGGTAACGGCCCCGTAACAGTTAAAGTTGTTGACCCGGTTAAGTTAAAGCCTTATGATTTCGAGTTGTACCTGGTATCTAACGACACCACATCGCAAATGAAAGCTGACAGCACAAGTTGGAAACTGGTAAACCTGACAACAGGTGATGTAATATACAGTGAGCGTAACCTGCAAACTGCAAATGAGCAGGTGATAGAAGATTATGGTTTCTCTGTGGCAATAGGCCAGGCCCCACGCCCCAGCGATAGCCAGGATTTGCGCAGGAACGGTATGTTGTATAACGATGTAATCTTCTCTGATCCTTCTAACCCCTGGCTGGCCGGTGTAAGCGACCAGGAAGACAGGTCTTACCTGAACTGGATCCGTTCAGGTAATAAAACTGATACATTCCGTTTGTGCAACTTTGAAGACATAAAAGGAGACTCAGCTGGACAGTATTACGAAAAACTGCTTGAGCGCTATTCTACAACATTAGGTACATGGGCTCCCTGGGCACTTGCTGCAAAAGACAGCTCAACAGCTTGCGGATTTGGTGTTGCCAGGAATGGCCACTCAGTTGCCCTGACAGCGCTGCCAAGTGTTGATATAGTTATTACCAAGGACAAGTCGAAATGGACAAGGTCTGTAGTTTTCGAAATGAACGAAGAGCCATTACTTGCTGAAGGGCGTGTAGATAAATTCTCTGTAAGGTCTCACCAAAGCTGGAATATGGATGTAGATGCCAGTGGCAGGCCTGTTTATTCAACAATTGAAGGAGATACAGGTTACTCATGGTTCCCCGGTTACGCCATCAACCAGGAAACCGGCGAACGCTTGAACATATACTTCGGTGAAGATTCTTACCTCAAAGTTCATAATGGGGATGACATGATCTGGAACCCAACTTCTACCATTCTGGAGGGTACCGGTGGTAACATTGCCGTAGTATTTGGTGGTAAGCATTATATATACATTGAGAATTCAAGGTATGATTCAGGCCGTGCGTTTGTTGCAGCAATCAGCCACCCCAGTGATTTCATAAGGCAAGCACGCTTTAATAAAATGGCATGGGTAGGCGTACCGTTACTGAACTATCTGACGAATGCGAAATTGACTTCGTTAAATGACGGACTGATACCTAATGACGTAAGAATATCATTTAAGGTATCTCGCCCTTATACAAAGTATAACACTGATATTAACAACAATGGCACGTTGAGGAACAATGGATTCCCTCTGTACTATTTCAGCACCAAGGATATAGCACCAATAAAACTGGCTGATAATGCTAATGCTGATAAAGATGCATTGCTGGACAGGATACATGCCGTGCCTAACCCTTATTATGGTTATACAGGATATGAACTCAACAGGTATGATACACGTATCAAAATCATCAACCTGCCACAGCGCGCTACTGTGAGTGTTTACTCACTGGACGGTACATTAGTGCGCAGGCTGGAGAAAGATAATGCTAATCAGTCATTCGTTGATTGGGACATACGCAATGCAAAAGGCCTGCCTATAGCTAGCGGTATGTACCTGATACATGTGAATGCTGAGGGTATCGGTGAGAAAGTTATACGTTGGTTTGGTGCTATGCGCCCGATAGATATTACAAACTATTAATAAACAACTACGTTGCGGGGCAACTGCTCCGCAACGTTTTGAATAAAATATTTTTATACAATCGATTATGAGAAAGTTTTATACAGGTGCAGCTCTGGTTTGTTCTATGGGTTTATCTGTCGTGGCTTTTGCGGGCAATAAAGACCGTTCGGGCCAGGCAGGTGCAACACAGTTGCTAGTAAACCCCTGGGGGCAGAGTACTGGTGTATTCGGCATGAACACCGCTTATGTAGGCGGCCTAGATGCAATGAAGACCAATATCGCTGGCTTATCGCACGTAGATAAAACGCAGGTGGGCGCTGCTTATTCAAGGTACCTCGCAGGCTCCGGTGTAAGTGTCAATAACCTTGGTTTTGCACAGCGTATAGGTAGCTCCGGTGTTATCGGTGCTAATATTATGTCTATGTCTTTCGGAGAGATTACCATTACTGATTATAACAACCCTGAGGGCGGTGTAGGTAGCTACAACCCCCAGTTTTACAATGTTATGGTGGGTTATTCGCACGAATTTTCTGATAACATATCAGTAGGTGCCGGCGCTTCTTTTGTTACAGAGCAGATACCAGATGCTAAGGCTTCAGGTATAGTATTTGAAGCAGGTATACAGTATGTAACCGGTGTTGATGATAACTTCCACTTCGGGATAACACTGCGTAACATAGGTACGGGGATGAGGTATAGCGGTAGCGGTTTCTCTATCAATAGCGAAGCCCCTGAAGATGAAACATATACTTTGAACAGGCAAATACCTTCTGAGCAGTTTGAAATGCCTACTTACCTGAATATCGGCCTGGCATACGACTTTTACCTGGATAAGAATACTGTGGCAGCAGAAGATGAGCGAAGCTCAGAAAAGCCAAAGCCTAAGCATCGCCTGACACCGATGGCTAATTTTACCTCTAACTCGTTCAACAACGACTACCTGGGTGGTGCTGTGGAATACTCTTTCAAAGAGACATTCATGGTGCGCGGCGGTTACAGGCACGAAAATAAAATAGGTGACCAGGCGTTGAGCACAACCTTCTATACAGGCCTTTGCGCAGGTGCTACTGTACAGTTCCGTGTGGGTGAAACCGGCCCACAGCTGGCTTTCGACTACTCTTACAGGAGTACACGACGTCCCAACAATGGCATACATACATTTACCCTGCGCCTGATGCGCTAAGTAAATAAAATTTGTAACTTTACTTTTTGCAACGCTTCTGTAACTACAGGGGCGTTGCATTTTTTACAAAATCCTAAACTATAATTCATATGTCAGGATTGAACTATGTAACACAGGAGACATTAGACCAGATGAGGGACGAGCTGAACAAGCTCAAAACAACAGGCAGGGCTGAAATAGCACGTGCCATAGCAGAGGCACGTGAAAAAGGTGACCTTAAAGAAAATGCTGAATATGATGCAGCTAAGGAAGCACAGGGCTACCATGAAGCTAAAATCGCAAAACTGGAAGCAGCAGTGGCGACA
>JACFNS010000219.1 GCA_019454705.1 Taibaiella sp.
ACTCTTTACACTCCGGTGGAATAATATAGCCCGCGACAATAAATACGCTACTGATGTATTGGTGTACCATACTGCATTTCGTTACAATATATCAGGCAGTATGGGAGGGAACAGCCTTGCTATGCGCAGCGCAATAGGCGACCTCGGCATTAAAGCGGATACAAGAGTCTATCATATTCCCGGACATAAAATCGGAATCGGTGCTGCACTTATTCATCACACTTTCAATCCAAATGTAGTCCGTACATCCGGCGCCGAGTTGGAAAGATTCGGTAATAACGAAGGGGTGTTGGTACGCAATACAGAAGGTGCGGTGTACATCAATGACGAATATAACATCAGCAGGCGATGGCTGCTGCAATCAGGTCTGCGCATCAGCGGACTGGCAACGGAGAAAAAGCTATTTATCCGTCCCGAGCCCAGGGTTGCAGCACGTTACCTGCTAGATGAAAGGAACTCCGTAAAGCTTTCATACGCACGCATGGTGCAATACATGCACCAGGTTACCGGCTCATCAGTAACACTGCCAACTGACCTTTGGTACCCTGCCACAGGTAAAATACGGCCGGGACTTTCAGACCAGTGGAGCATCGGCTACTACCATAGCATACCATCTGCCGAAATAACATTAAGTGCTGAAGTGTATTACAAAAACCTGGATAATGTAGTAGAGTATAAAGAAGGCGCACAACTAATGCTCAACGGCGATTTTGAAAAAGACATTGTATCCGGCAAAGGAAAAACCTACGGCATAGAACTGATGGCTACACGCACTGTAGGGCGGTTTACCGGTTGGGTAGGATATAGCTTGTCTTATGCAAGGCGTTACTTCGATTCGCTGAACAACGGGCAACCTTTCTATGCCAGGCACGACAGGCGACATGACTTATCTTTTGTGGGACTGATGGACATCAGCAAGCACTGGTCGGCAGGTACAACGGTAGTATATAGTACAGGCTCACCATTCACCGGGCAAACTGGGCAGTACGTGATACCTGCTCCCGGGTTCAGCGGGTTTGATGCTATGCCGATGTACACCTCGCGTAATGCTATGCGCCTGTCCGCATCATTCAGGATTGATGCGAGCCTGCAATACAAATTTTCCCTGGGCAAGAAACTGAGCGGCGACCTGCAGTTGAGCGTCTATAACGTACTTAACCGCACACAGCCCTCTAACGTAGAGCGTGTATGGGACGAACATAAAAAAGAATACAAATACAGGCAAACCGGCATCTTCGGCACCATAACCGCCGGTGCCATTAACATCAACATTTAATACAACAACATAAAAGTAACAGTTATGAAAAACTATATTGTCATAGCAGTATTGTGCACATCAATCATCGCCTGCCGAAAGCCGGCACCACTGGACATAGCAGTTCCCCAGGCTGCAAAAACTATTGTTGTGTCATCTGCCAGTCCTAATAACCGTACATTGGTTATTGCAGCAGGCTATACATTCCATTCAGCCCTGCATGCAGATAGTGTAACAGATAACCAGGATGCACTCATTAGCGAGTATATGATAGATTCAGGAAGTGCAACATTGAGCTACGATGGAAATACAGAACTACCATTGCACCGTATTACAAAGGGTGTATTCGCGCGCAACGATTTACAATTGCAACCCGGTAATTCATACACCCTTACTGTAGTTGATAACAAAAATAATATCATCACAAAGGGTTCGGCAATATATATGTCTCCACCGGCGGTTAACTATGTTACACCTGTAAAAACAGTAAGTGGTACCGATACGGTAGTCCAACTCCGGTTTGAACTTGATAATGTTCAACCCGGCGAATGTTATTATATCAGTTATAAAACAGGTTCGGCCATAAAACCAACAGGCAACAGCAAAAAGGAAATACTGCTCAATTTTGAACCGAAAAAAGTATTGCTCTATAGCAGCAAAGATGCGGTTAATAATAAGCTGAGTAAAACAATAACCTTGTTAGCCGCAGGTAATGACACTATTGATGTAGAGATTGCCAAAATAGACGGGGGCTATTACAAATACCTGGATGCGTACATCAAAACAGGTTACCTGGTAAATCAGCTAACCGGCGAACCGGTAAACCTGCCATCTAATATGAGCAATGGTTACGGATACTTTACCATGCACAGTTCGAAACGGATACGAATTGATATGAATACCATAACTGCAAAACAACAATAAGCGGATTATTCTTTGCCGGGTTTAGGCATTTCCCCTTTTCTTTCAAGGGGTTTTACCTTCAGCAGTTTTACGACGTAGGTGGCAGTCTGCCCTGTATTAGGTTTCATCCACGGTTCAGAACTGCCGCCTGCTTTCAGCATAGAATCTACGGACATAATAATGGCTACACTATCGCCGGGGGTCATTAGTTGTACTACTTCCTGTATATCCGTTTTAGTGGTTGGTTGCTGCATCAGGAAACCTATCGGTTTACCTTCACCTGCCTCTCGGGAATTATATATCCTTTTGCCTTCAACATCTACATACATATGTGCTTCCACATAGTCGCCATAACGAGGTCTAGGTTCACCCGGTACGTCCAGCAACATTTGGTATGCCACACCACCGGGCAGTTGTACCGTTTCCGTATGCTGCGCCTGTGCATGTACAGCACATATCATTATCAATGCAAATAGTCCTCGTTTCATCGCTTACTGTTATAAGATAAAAATAGGGCTTTTTGCAGGAACAGCCTGAATAACAAAAAGGCGGAACTGATTAGTTCCACCTTTTTTAACAAGTAGTTTAAACTATTGCTTACATAGTTGTAGGCTGATGATTATTCAAAAACTCAATATTCTGCTTTTCTAACTCGGTAAGCTTAGATTGCACATTTGCTGAACTGGGATTGTACCATTCAAATCGGCCGAAGTGTGACTTCAGGTCATCATCCGTAAAAGTCATGCCATGGCGGGCGTATATCTCGTTCAGCATTACTTTATGCCCCCATTTTGTCAGGTATTTGGTATCGCTCTCGTCCAGCGGGCGGGTAGAGCCTTCGGGATAAAAGCCGGGTACGGTGCCCCAATCCATTTCGTCATGCATCTGGCGGAAACGGCGTACCTCATCGTTACTGTAGCCATCTACATTGTACATGCGCCTGAAATCTTCTTCAGATAAGCTGTAGGTAGTACCTGTTGTAGTTCCGTCGGTAGTAGCAGCGCCATCCGTTGTTACATCGGTAGCGGCAGTAGTATCAGTGGTTTCGTCCATCTTGTCAGCATCGTTATTGCACTTACAAGATGCAACCAGCAGGAGGCTGAAAAACGTCAGCAAAAGTAGCTGTTTCATAATATCAAATTTTGGTTAACGTAATTACAACAGCAGAACTGCTGTAAATGTTTAATAAAATTTGAATTTGATGAGTTTAGGTTTAGGGACTACCTTAAAAACGATGAATTACCCATTGTTATAAAAGGTAGATTTTTGACGACTATTTCGAGACTGTGGAAAATTACAGCGCTAATTTATCCAGGTATTCTAACAACACTTCTGCATTTCCTTTGGCGTCATTTACGGGATTATGATCGTGCTTTGTCTTTCTTTTACGCTTCCAGTTATACTTCAGATTTTTTTCTATTCCGCAAATGAGGTCGGTTATTCTTCGCGATGAATGTCCGAAGGGGTCCCTCCCATTATTGTAAATCAAAAAATACCAATGCATCCACGACTTATCAAAACCATTATTGTCTGACCAAAATATTGGCCGATCTTGAATATTTTCTGCTAGCCAATTAGCAGCCTGCGGCATTACAAGCTCAGGAGCGTCAAAAGTTTTTGTTTCTTCATGACTATATCCTGAAACATTTAAAGCCTCAAATACGTATTCGTCTGATATAGGTCTTATTTTCCCGCGGAATGTTCTTTGGAATCCAGGCTCAACAATGACCATTCCGAAATCTATCATAGAGTGCTTTCCGATGATAGGGCCGTTTGCTTCTATGTCTATTACGACATGCTTTTTCTTATTGTTTTTTTTGTGCATAGGAATTGTTTATTAATAATTATGAGAAATAATCTAAGCTACCCCTCTACTCTCCTGATATCCGCGCCCAAGGCGTTCAGCCTTTCGTCTATGCGCTCGTAGCCGCGGTCTATCTGGTTGATGTTGTGTATAGTACTCTTTCCCTTGGCGGACAATGCTGCTATCAATAGCGCCACACCAGCACGTATATCGGGGCTGGTCATGGTAATACCGCGCAGCGGCACCTGCCTGTCCAGGCCTATTACTACGGCACGGTGGGGATCGCACAATACTATCTGAGCGCCCATCTCTATCAGCTTATCTACAAAGAACAGGCGGCTTTCAAACATCTTCTGGTGAACCAGTACTGTGCCTTTAGCTTGGGTAGCTGTCACCAGTATAATACTCAACAGATCGGGCGTAAAGCCGGGCCAGGGGTGGTCGTACACGGTAAGTATAGAGCCGTCTATGAATTTCTGTATGCGGTAATGTTCCTGTGCGGGTACATATATATCGTCGCCCTCTATCCTCAGGTCTATGCCCAGTTGCTGAAAGGTTTCCGGTATAACGCCCAGGTGTTCAACATCCGCGTTTTTGATGATCAGTTCGCTTTGCGTCATAGCTGCCAGTCCTATGAAAGAGCCTACCTCAATCATATCGGCCAGCATGCGATGCTCGCAGCCTTTCAGCTTTTCTACACCGTCTATTGCAATCTTGTTGCTGGCGATGCCGCTGATTTTTGCACCCATGCGGTTGAGCATATGGCATAGCTGCTGCACATAAGGTTCGCAGGCGGCATTGTATATAGTAGTGGTGCCGGGTGTCAATACAGCCGCCATCACTATGTTGGCTGTACCGGTAACGGATGGTTCGCCCAGCAGAATGGTTGCCCCCTGCATGGCGGTACCGTCAAGGGTAAACAGGCTTTCGTCACTGTCGTACTCAAAGCGTACACCCAGTTTTTCAAAACCCCGTATATGTGTATCTAATCTCCTGCGGCCTATCTTGTCGCCGCCGGGCTGTGGTATATGCGCTTTCTTATAGCGTGCCAACATAGGGCCGGCCAGCATAACCGCACCACGCAGCTTCGATGACTTCTTTTTGAATAACGGGTCGGTAAAAAATCCCTCG
>JACFNS010000220.1:0-639 GCA_019454705.1 Taibaiella sp.
AATATCCCGAATGTGTTCACACCAAATGGCGATGGTAACAGCGATTATTTCCTGCCACGCCAGTTGCTTTCGCGCAATGTATCGCGTTTCAGTATGGATATCTATAATCGTTGGGGTCAGCAAATATTTGAAACTATAGCTACTGACGGACGAGGATGGGATGGTCGCTATAATGGGGAACTACAGCCGGTTGGCGTATATGTATATACCATACAGGTTACCTTCGGCAACGGCATCACAGAAAATTACACAGGCAATATTACATTACTCAGGTAACCCTCTTAATCACTTGATATACACAGGCAGCCGCGCTTATAGCGTGGCTGTTTTTTTAGTAGTAAATACCTTTTTCTAAATAACAGGAAACATAATCGCTAACGCCTTCTTCGAGCGTTGTGATGGGTTGGGTATATCCGGCATGCACCAGCTTATCCATGTCAGCTTCGGTATAGTATTGATATTTATCACGGATGTCTATGGGTGTGTCTACATATTCAATCTGTACGGGCATACCCAGTGTATGGAAGATGGCAGTAACCAGGTCATTGAAAGTTCGTGCTTTGCCGGTTCCTACATTATACAGGCCATTTGCAGGTTGGTTTTGCACCAGCCAATAACATATGCTTGCCACATCTTTTA
>JACFNS010000220.1:649-3570 GCA_019454705.1 Taibaiella sp.
ATAAATAAAGTCACGTATCTGCTCACCGTCTTTATAGTCGGGATTGTGAGAGCGGAACAGTTTTACAGAGCCCTTTTCCTTTATCTGCCTGTATGCATGAAAGATAACGGAGGCCATACGCCCTTTGTGGTATTCATTAGGGCCATAGACATTAAAGAACTTTACGCCTGTCCAAAAGGGTGGGGTGCTCTGTTGTTCCAAGGCCCATATGTCAAACTCGTTTTTGGAACGCCCGTAGGGGTTTAGCGGCTGTAGTTGCTTTACAATCTCGTGGCTGTCTGTATATCCATGTTCCCCATTGCCATAAGTAGCTGCAGACGATGCATACACTAACGGAATATGCTGCTCGGTGCATATATTCCAGATAACTTTAGAATAATCCAGGTTCAGTTTTTTGTGGATGGAGTAATCCATCTCGGTGGTGTCTGTCCTTGCCCCCAGGTGAAATATATATTGAACAGAACCAGGGTGTTCTTTTAGCCATGCAGCAAAATCGTCACGGTGAATTTGCTGCAGATATTTTTTATCTGCAAGGTTCTTCAGCTTGTCAGCCTGTGAAAAGTCATCAACTAATATTAACCGCTCGTAACCTGCTCTGTTGAGCAGACCGGTAAGATAACTGCCGATAAAGCCGGCTGCACCTGTAATAGCTATTACATCGGTGGACTGCATGAATAGTAAATTATGACAGCTTAATGGCCGTGTCCTGCTTCTTCGTGATGCTCGGTAGCGCCATGTCCACCATCGTTATGGGCTGGTGCAGCATGTTCCGTACCATGTCCCGCATCTCCATGGCCACCGTCATCATGGCTCATCACCTTTACAAAGTTGACTGCGGAGATAAATAACACAGCCAGTATGATCATAAACCAGATAGAAGAAGTGAATGAACTTCCGGGCCTGGCGTTTTTATCTTCAGTATGATGTGCTGCGTGTGAATCGTGTGACATGCTTTATTGTTTTTACGTGTGCAAATCTAATGGTTTGACCTGATTTCTCTATGCTTTCAGCCTCAATTAATCATGATTTTTTAGTCGTGGGCGGTTCCATCACGCTGCCGCAGCTTTTACAGGTACGTTTTTCCACATCTGAGTAGAAACGCTCCATCACCGGTGGCAGTTGTTTGACTATGTCCGTTAGTTCAAAATATTCTTCATATAACTTCTCGCCGCAGTTTTCGCAAAACCACAGGAACCCGTCTATCTCTTTGTTTTCGCGCTTTTTTTCTATCACCAATCCTACAGAACCTTCAGTTCGCTGGGGAGAGTGGGGCACCTTCCCCGGTAGCAGGAACATATCACCGGCTTTTATTTCTATATCTACCGGTTTGCCGTCTTCTACTATGCGGACCACTATATCACCCTGCAATTGGTAAAAGAGTTCTTCGCTTTCGTTGTAGTGAAAATCCTTTCGGCTGTTGGGGCCCCCTACTACCATCACTATAAAATCACCTGCGTCTTTATAAACGCATTGATTGCCTACAGGCGGCTTCAGCAGATGTCTGTTCTCATCTATCCATTTATTCAGGTTGAAAGGACGTTGAATAGCCATAATCTCAATCTTTTATTGTCAGTAAGTTACTTTAATATTTTCATTTTCACGGTCTCTATACGTGTATCCGATACCAGTAATATATCAAACTCAAAATCATCTATCACAATTCTTTCTTTCAGTTTGGGTATGGTTTCATGGTAGGCAATGATATAGCCCGACAGGGTTTCTGACTCGTCGGTCGGTAGGTTAAATTCGTATTTTTCGTTCAGGTAGTCCAGTTCCAGCCTGCCCGAGAAGATGAATTCATTTTCTGATATCTGTTTTTCCACGTGGTCGGGGGTGTCAAATTCATCATTGATGTCCCCGAATATCTCTTCCAGTACGTCCTCCATGGTCACTATGCCCGCCGTGCCACCAAATTCATCTATTACCCAGGCTATGCTCTTTCTGTCTTTGGTAAATCGGTTCATCAGGTCAACAGCGCTCATGGTTTCCGGCACAGCGGTAATGGTATGCAGTATATCTTCTATTTTTCCGGGCCTGCGGTTCAAGTCCAGGTGGTGTATATAGCCTATGATGTTATCAATATTGTCTTTGTACACGATAATTTTAGACAGCTTGGTATTAATAAACTTGGCTTTTACTTCCGGGATGGGGGTGCCAGCTTCCAGCGCTTCTATCTCGTTGCGCGGCACCATGCACTTCCTTATTTTTACATTTACTAAGTACAGTGCGTTTTCAAAGAGTTCCGTATTCAGTTCATTGCTGTCGCTCTCATGGCCATGCATGGTCTGCTTTACAAAATGCTCAAGGTCCACCCGGTTAAATACCTGTTTGTTTTCCTTCATCCGCACATTGAACAGGTATTTCAGTATAAACTCTGATATCGCTACAAATATTTTGGCTATTGGGTACAGCAGGTAATACAGCAGTTGCATAGGTATAGCCAAAAATGCCAGCAACTGTTCAGCTTTGGCCCGGAAAATAGCTTTGGGCAGAAACTCTGCCAGGAATAGTATTATGGTGGTGGCAATTAGCGTATCAAAAATGAGGTGTGCGTATTCTGTATTAAATGGCTCGGGTAATGCCTTTAGCAGTGGGTCGGTAAGCTCCGTCATCAGCAGGCCGTATATCACCAGCATCACGTTCACACCTACCAGGCTGGTGCCGATGAAGTCAGATGGCTTTTCCATAAACCGGGACAGTATCTTGCCAGGCAGGGAGCCTTGTTTTTTCTTTAATTCAATATTCAGTTTGTTAACGGAGATAAAAGCTATCTCGGTACCTGCGAAGAAGCCGATGAGCAGGATACATCCCAATATGTACAGAATTAAATTCGGATCGTCCATATGTACGTTTAAAGATACGGAATTGAGCGATAATATATAATCAGCTTAGTCTTCTGACAGGAAATCTTCAATGGTACT
>JACFNS010000220.1:3580-5092 GCA_019454705.1 Taibaiella sp.
GTGCGTAGGCAATCTCCAGTTCAGCTTTTTTCAGGCGCTCTTCCAGGCTTTCCGGTGTTTCCGTTCCGCGTTTTTCCAGCCTGTGGCGCAGCTCCTCCATCGATGGCGCTTGTATAAACAGGCTCAGCGAATTATCAGGGTATTTGCTCTGCAATGTAATAGCCCCATGCACGTCAATATCTACCAGGGGGGCCTGCCTGTTGGCCCATATACGCTCCATTTCCGATTTCAGCGTGCCGTAGTATTTGCCGGTGTACACCATCTCCCATTCCACAAAAGCATCTTCTTCTATCAGTTTTTTAAATTCTTCCTCCGTATAGAAATAGTAGTCTTTACCGTGCTGCTCGTTGGGCCGTGGAGTACGCGTACATGCCGATATGGAAAAAGCCAGCTTGGGGTAAGCCGCCAGCATGCGTTTTACCAATGTGGTTTTGCCAGAGCCGGATGGGGCTGTTACTATGATTATCTTTCCTGCGTCCAAAGTTGTATGCTGAATGGGAACACGAAAAAACGAAATTATTGCTGTATTGCGAACAAAGTCTAACAAAAAGAGGTGTACTGTTTCGTACACCTCTTTTTATGATAAACATTTTCAATTAGTTGCAATGCGTCTCAAAAGCCTGCATCAGGTTGGCAGCTATCATTTGCGCGGGGCGGCCTTCTATATTATGGCGTTCTATCATATGCACTACCTGTCCATCTTTCAGCAATGCTATGCAGGGAGAAGACGGGGGATAAGGCAACAAATAGGTACGTGCCTGTTGTACAGCGGCTGTATCATAACCGGCAAAACTGGTCAGTACCTGGTCGGGCACTTTAGCGGCATTTTTCACAGCCATAATCACACCCGGACGTGCAGTACCTGCCGAGCAGCCACATACCGAGTTGATGAACAACAATGCGGTACCGGGTTGTTCCAGCGCATTATCCACATCTTCGGGGGTCAGCAGTTCTTTAAAACCATTATCTGTCACTTCGGCCTTCATTGGGGCCACTATTTCTGTAGGATACATAATCTTTAATTGTGACTGCAAAGTTACGATTTACCAGCCTGTACCCAAAGGGGTATTTATAGTTATTGCTGATTTACTTATAACAAAGCCGCAGTAGATACTGCGGCCCTGTTTGTAATCAAAAAACACCCCCTGTTTACCCCGTTTGTTTTGTTATTGCTTGCTTAGTTTCAATGATATTTGTCCTGTGTTACTCCTTATTTGTACAGAATACATACCGGCTGTCAGATTATCCAACGGTATCTGTACGCGGCTGTTACCGTATGCCAGTGTCTTTTCTGTTGACCATACCAGTCTGCCCATTACATCGTACAGCAGTATAGTCGTATTTGTTTGTGCTGATGAACTGATGTCCAGCGTTGCGCTGTTGTATGCCGGGTTAGGGTACAGCTTGGTAATAACGCTTACATCACCCAGGCTGCCCACGCTTTGCGGTATCATTGTACACAGCATTCTCGATGTATTGCCCCTTATTTCACCATTGGCATTGGCCATTGTG
>JACFNS010000221.1 GCA_019454705.1 Taibaiella sp.
CTGTTGTGTATTGCGACAAGTGTCGATGCAAAATGGACCCAACTTGCAGAATTCAGCACCTTTGGCCAGGGACGTTGGGGTGCCATGTCTTTTGTAGTCGACAATAAGATATATGCAGGTGGCGGATATGTCGGCAATTTCTCGAACGTAAACGACTGGCAAAGCTACGACCCGGCTACCAAACAGTGGAAATTTCTGAACACTATGCCGGGCACCAACTATAACAGAACAGAGGGTGTCGCCTTTACCCTGAACGGAAAAGGATACCTGGGCCTTGGTGCGCAGGATTACAATGGCTTCAACCCCTCCCCTACATGGCTTGCAGACCTGTGGCAATATGACGCCGCTACTGACAAATGGACCAAAAAGAAAGACCTGCCGGACAGCGGGCGGTCCGACGCTGCATTTTTTACTATCAACAACAAGGCCTATGTTGTAGGTGGCAGCACGGGCAGTTTTGGCATAACAGCAGATACCTGGGAATATGACCCGGCCTCTGATAAGTGGACCGAAAAGAAAAGTTATCCCGGCACACTAGAGAGCGCAGCGGGTTTCTCGATAAATGGCAAAGGGTATATTGTAGGTGGTAGCCTGAATGGCAACGCTACGAATAAAGTGTATGAGTACAACCCTGCCAGTAATACATGGACGGAAAAAGCCCCGTTCCCCGAATCTGAAATAACGGGTGCCGTAGCGTTTGTGATGGGTAATAAGGCCTATGTGGGCCTGGGTGCAAAAGAACCCTACGATGCAACTAACAGCAAATACTTCCAGCACCTGTATGTTTATGATGCAGCCAAAGACAGTTGGTCTTATGCCCCCGGGTTTGAACTAACCGCGCAAGGAAGGATGTATGCCATAGCAGAAGTGGTAAATAATAAATTGTACATGGGTGGGGGCTGGCGCCTGGACAATGGCGCTACACAGACCTTCTTCAGGGACTTCTATGAAGCAGATCCCGCAGTCGCTGCCGGCATTAATTCCATCGGAAGTACTGGCGTTAAGCTATATCCCAATCCTGCTAAAGACATCCTGCATATTGAGGGGCATGTTCAGGGCAGCCAATACATCTTGTACGATATTATTGGAAAAGCAGTTAAGAACGATATACTGCAGGGCAGCTATATTGACATCAGTGATATTGCCCCCGGAATATTTACATTGATATTGACAACCGTTAATGGCAATGTAAGCAGTACAATAACAAAAGAGTAAGATTGTTTTGTTTACATAAAAAGAAGCCCGCCTTTCCAGGCGGGCGTTCTTGCTTTATTGAGTTTCGTGAAAGCGCTTATCTTTTATAAACGATTCGTCGTTCAGCGTGTTCAGGAACGCCAGTAAGTCGCTACGTTGCTGCATGGTTAGCTGTATGCCGTTTAGCAGTTGCGGGTCAAGCGTGGGCGACTGGTGAATACCGGTGGCATAGTGATTCAGCACCTGTTCCAATGTTTTGACACGGCCATCGTGCATATAAGGCGCAGTATATTTCAGGTTACGCAGAGAGGGTACCTTAAACTTATACAAATCATGCGGTTCGCGTGTGATATGTGCTCTTCCGCTATCATTAACGATAGACGGCTTAAGACCATTATTACGGTAGGATAAATCTGTAAATAAGGGTGCTTTATGGCATGAGGCACAATGATTATTAAATACTGTCAGCCCATTTTGTTCTTCTTGCGTAAGTACAGCGTCGCCCCTTGTATATTGATCATACTTAGCGTTGGCTGAAACCATTGCTCCCATGAATTGGGTTATTGATTTAAATATTCTTTGTGAATTAATAGTTTCGTCGCCCCAGGCATCTTTAAACATCTGCCGGTATTTTTCATCATTGCTTATTTTGGCAATAACATTTGGCAGCGTTTCATCCATCTCTACGGGGTTCTGTATAGGCGCTATAGGCTGGCTTTCAATATGATTAACACCCCCATCCCAAAAAAAGCTTGTATGCCAGTTCAGGTTAAATATCGGGGGGGAATTACGGATGCCCAGCAAGCCATCCACACCATGGCTCAAATCATGCTCTGAATGGGCAAATGCCGCAAAAGCCTGGTGACAGGAACCACAGGAAGTTGAGTTGTCACGAGACAACCTCGGGTCATAAAAAAGTTTCCTACCCAGGTAAAAACCTGCATTAGTCAGTGTGTTATTCTCAAAATCGTACACAGGGGCAGGCCATCCCTCGGGTATGATAAAATTAATATTCTCTTCCTGCATTGCCTGTATATTGAAAGAGGGGTCGGGCTTGCAGGCTGACAACACTACAACCGATATCAACAACAGTATATATTTCCTTTTCGCTTTCATTCTATTCTACATGGTCTACTGTGAACATATCAGCGTAGTTATCAGCCATCATTTTCACATCATCCCTGTTTCTGAACAAAGACATAGTTTTTAAATCAACTAGTGATGGATCTTTAAACCATTGCAGTACATCATTTTCCATGTGTATGTGCGAGGTCTTCCCTTCCTGTATTATTAATTGTGACGGCAGCGGCAATGATACTTTCCTCAACACACTGTAATCTCCGCTAAAACCACCTAAGTGATATATTACCTGGTTGCTATTGTCCGATTGTGGCGACACCCCCTCCAGTTTGGCCATGATATAGCCCGTATTCCAATCCCAGAACATACCGTGGTCGGGAGAAAGGTCGCCGGTTTGCGCGCCACTAACATTACGGGCACTATCCACTCCTATCAGGAATGTAACAGAGGTATACGTTCCCGGGGTAACACCTTTAATAACAAACTTGTGCGTGGCCGCCCTTCCCTCATCTACCAGATGATAACTCTCTGGCTCTATGTATTTTGTACCGCCAGGGCCATTCAGTACAATGTTGGAGAGGTAATAAGCGTACACATCTACTTGCACAGAATCACCGTTGGGGGTAATGTACCATTTATTGCCCAGCGAAAGGTCTTCAGCACCAACACGGTTATCAAGTGTCACCTCCAGGTTGGCTGTTGATTTGGTTTCAGGCACTACTATAGTACCTGGTGTTTCGGGTACCGGCCTTTTAACACAAGCTGTGGCCAACAACATCAAACCTATTAAATATATATTCTTCCTCATGCTAAAAAAAATGCATCCTAAGATAAGAAAAAAACGCATCTGACTACCATTTTAACTCATCATCGCCGGGTTGCGCCTGTTGGTTACCCTTGTAGAAAAGACGGGTTTTTACTTTCTGCAGTTGGCGTTGGTACACAATATCTGCCAGTGTGGCCAGCGCGTCCGGCTGCTGCAACACGTCTTGCAGGCTCCGCTCAGGTATATCTATCCTGTACAGCATTTGAAAAAATTCTTCGGGGTTGCGCTCCAGCAATTGCCCCAAACGTTTTTCCAGCATGAATTTTACCTCCTCCTCGCTAAAGCCGTCCGGTATTTCAACATCCAGTTTTTCTTTCAATGAGGCTGCCAGTGCTGATTGTTCGGTTTCCATGGTGTAAAGTTACTAAAGGTTTTATGTCATATGTTAAAACTGTTTTATCTTTTCGAGCACCATATCCTTCACTTTATCCAGCGGTATGCGCTCCTGCTCCATACTATCGCGGTGGCGCATGGTTACCGTTTTATCTTCCAGTGTCTGGTGGTCTATCGTTACGCAAAAGGGCGTGCCTATAGCATCCTGCCTGCGGTAGCGCTTGCCTATGGTATCTTTTTCTTCGTAGAAGCATTTGAAATGGGGGCGGCACTCGTCCATCAATTGTTTGGCAACGTCGGGCAGGCCATCTTTCTTTGTAAGCGGCAGTACCGCCAGCTTGATGGGCGCCAGGTGCGGGGCGAACTTCAACACTACCCTGCTATCCTGCTTTTCGGCCGTACTCAGGTCCTGTTCTTCGTAAGCTTCACTAAGCACCATCATCACGGTACGGTCCAGTCCTATAGAGGTTTCTATTACGTACGGCACATAGTGTTTATTCTCTTCGGTATCAAAGTAAGTCAGCTTCTTTTTGCTATACTCCTGGTGGCGGCTCAGGTCGAAGTCGGTGCGGCTGTGTATGCCCTCCACCTCTTTAAAACCCCAATCAGGGAAATTATACTCAATATCGCAGGCGGCGTCGGCATAGTGTGCCAGTTTCACATGGTTGTGAAAATTATACTGTTCTGCCGGTATACCCAAGGTCTTGTGCCACTTAATACGTGTCTCTTTCCAGTATTCGTACCATTCTTTTTGCGTACCTGGCTTGATGAAGTATTGCATCTCCATCTGCTCAAACTCCCTCATACGGAAAATGAAACCACGCGCCACTATCTCGTTGCGGAAGGCTTTACCTACCTGGGCGATACCGAAGGGTATCTTCATTCGGCCGGTCTTCTGCACGTTCAAAAAGTTGACGAATATACCCTGTGCCGTTTCGGGGCGGAGGTAGACTTTATCATCTTCTTCTGTAGAGGTACTGCCCATTTGCGTGTCAAACATCAGGTTGAACTGGCGAATATCCGTCCAGTAGCCGGTACCGCTGATGTCGCATTTAATACCGTTGTCGTCTATCAGTTGCTTCAGCCCTGCAAAGTCGTCTGCAGCCAGCAGGGCTTCCATTTTACTTATGAGTTCTTTACCTGCCGCCTCGTCGAGCATGGCTGCATGGGCTTCTATCAAGTGGTCAACACGGTAGCGTTTTTTACTGTCCCTGTTGTCTATCATGGGGTCGTTAAAGTTATCTACGTGGCCGCTGGCCTTCCATACAGTAGGGTGCATGAAGATGGCAGCATCAATACCTACTATATTATCATGCATACGCGTCATGCTATACCACCAGTAGTCTTTAATATTTTTCTTTAACTCAGCACCCATCTGGCCATAATCGTACACAGCCTGCAGGCCGTCATATATTTCAGAAGATTGAAATACGAAACCGTATTCTTTGCAATGCGATATAATGTCTTGAAGTTTGCTATTTGGTTCTTTTGCCATAACGGGGGCAAATTTACAGTTTTGGGTGGTAATAGGTTATATGGGGTATAGAATCGTTTTAGATTTAAAGTGATTATGGCTTTTTAACACTCAGGTCGCAAGGGTCAGGATTCGACAAAGTACATTTTCATCATGCCCTTATTTTTTGCTT
>JACFNS010000222.1 GCA_019454705.1 Taibaiella sp.
AGCTCTTGTGTGCTGAATAGTGTGCTGCCGCGCTCATGCCTGCCTCCCAAAGTGTTCTCTGTAGCGTTCAGCAAAAATTGTTTTGAACCCCGAAATTCAAGCGCTACATATTCAGACTTCGCTCCGGCAAATACCTGCGATTGCAGCAATCTCATCCCCATTTCGCCAGGTTTGTCTTTATCTGTAAGCGCCCTCATCTCTCCATGTACATCGCACTTGGCTGTATATGTGGGTTTGGTGCCATGATCAATAGAATATGCTTTTGTGAAATCTTTTTCGTCTATCACTAGTATCTCACGTATGCCATCGCTGCTAATAAAGTTATAGCTGACACCCGTTTCGTAAGGGAACCAATTATTGAATAAAGTTTCATCAAATGCGGGGCAATCCTCATGCTGCCGACAGGCAGTCAATGAAATAGCAGTAATGACCAGTAAGATAAGGTATTGTGCAAAGTGTTTCATCGGATGAATTTAGATGATTTTAATACAAATATTGTGCCAACAGTGCCTCATGGTGCCGAGCAACCAGAGGAAAGGGGGATAATTCAGGCGTGAGGGAGTAAGATTGACGGAATAACCCTGATGTGCCGGAGAATCCCCGGGAGATAAGAAGATACGCTGCCGACTATAAGCGGACGTTCATTTTTATCTTAGGTCTGAGCGAGATGCTCAGACCAGTGTAAGGGGAGACTCACGACGAGTAATAAAGCGAAGTGTTCTTTTTGTCTTGGCATTACCTAGATGCTCAGGCCAGAGAGAAACCTGGTGGTACGGTAACAACACCGACCACAAGAAATCTATAGTGTTTTATATACTGAGGTGTTAGCAACTTATCGTTTGAACAATTATTTTCGCAAGTGAATCAAATAACCTTTATGAGAACCCTTTATATAACTCTCTTAGCATTTTTGTTTACAGTTAACGCCAGCGCACAAAATGATGTAACGGAAAATGTCACACCCGCACAGGACACCATAAAAATATTGAAAAACTTTTGGGGGACTACCTACCATGAGGGATGGAAGCAGATTAACCTGAAACGATTGAGCAATATCGTAAAGCCTAACGAGGAGGCATATAAGTATATACAAAAAGCAAGGGCTCATAATGCTGTAGCCAATATTTTTGCTTTTGCAGGTGGGTTCGCTATTGGCTGGTCCCTGGCGGATATAGCCATAAAAGGAGAAGTGACGCCCGGTGTATTGATTGCCGGTGGCGCTGCCACATTGATTTCCATACCTTTCAGCATGTCGGCTGCGGCACATACAAAAATGGCTGTAGAAAAATACAATCATGACCTGCTTCACCCTGAAACAGCCTATCGCAAACCTCAACTTCAGCTAGGTTTTACCGGTGGTGGAGTAGGGCTAGCGTTGAGGTTTTAAATTTTAGTATAACCAATATTTCTACCGGATAAAGACAATCAGATGAGGACCCTTGTAATCACGCTACTGGCTGCGACACTCACCTTACAGGCTAAGGCACAGGATGAAATAATGAACAATAAAGTCCTGACACAGGATACAATAACAATTACGAACGGTTTTGGCGGAACGAAGTACTCTGTTAACGAACGTTCCCTGACGAAACAGCAGCTAACTGACATGTTGCAAACAAGTGCCAATGCAAAGAATTATGCAGATGCCGCGAAGAACTTCCGGTTAGTTTCTGCATTATCAGGCTGTGTAGGCGGAGCTTTATTGGGTTACCAGATAGCGAATAACCTTACAAGCGGTTCGTTCCAGTTGCATTTTTTGTATGTAGGTGGAGCATTAGCCGGATTGAGCATCGCGACGGGTGTAACTGCATCCAACAATGTAAGAAGAGGTGCCAGAGTGTATAATGACGAACTCCGTGGAAGAGTGTCTACTAAGGTGCAGTCTCAACTGCAGATCGGCTTCGGTGGTAACTGTGTAGGACTGGCGCTGAAGTTTTGAGAAGGTTATTCCGGCACCACTTACCTGAGGAGTGTAATATCCCCCCTGAGCATCTGCACGCCGGAACTAATGGGTGTGCTGTAGCTGATATGATAATAATAGGTGCCTACCGGGGCAAGGTCAGCCTTAAACATGCCATTCCAGCGGGTGTTGATATCATGCGTGCTGAATACGAGCTGCCCCCAACGGTTATATATATGCCACGAAAAGTTATTGACAACGCAGGAGGTACGTACACCTAATTTATCGTTGATGCCATCTCTATTGGGCGAGAAGGCATTGGGCACCCATATGCAATTGTTACAGTTTTGCAGGTGCAGGTGTACACTGTCCCTGTACTCAAAACATTTATCGCGGACGGTGAGGGTGTAGGTGCCGGTGGCGGATGGGGTAATACAGCAGGTAGTGTCGCCCGAACTCCACCTGTAGCTGCGTGCAAAATCGTATGACCGTCCAATAGTGAGCGGAGCATCGCTGCATAAGGTGGTGTCGTTGCCCAGGCTGATGCCCTCGGCTTGTAAATTTTCCAGAGGAGACACGTCGTATTCGTCGATATACAAGGTGCAATTAACCAGGGAAGTGCAGGTGTAATTTCCGTATTGATAGACGGTTATGTTTTGGGTACTATCTCCGGTGCTCCACCTGTACAGTGCGGCGCCTGGCCTGCTGCTGAAGGTATGTACCGTATCGCAGGTGACGGTTTCGATGGCGGTGGTAATGGTATCTGTATAATAAGCTATATGGTATGTGTCAATTATTACATCGCAATCGTTTGCAGCTATACACCAGTACGTACCGCCGCCATTTGTCGCCAGGGTGCGCGAGGTGCCGCCATTACTCCAGCGGTATGAATTGGCATTGGTTGCAGATGAGTTCATGATATAGGGAAGGGCAGGATAGGTACATAGGGTAGTATCGTGGCTGTACACATCTGTATCGCAGGGCGGGGCTGCGGTAACCGATACATCGTCTATCATATAGTAGCCGTGCACTGAACTGACATGGGTGTTATTGAGCGGGTATATTTCGATAAGCGGCGGATATTTATTGTAGAAGTTACCCAATGTGAGCCATCGCTCGCCCCCACGCGCGGTATAGTAGCCGTATATAAAGGTCCAGCCGGTGGTATCGGCAATGAACTCCATCGCGCTATCCTGCATAGGCACTTCACTCAGTATCAGCAAGGGCGGATTATTCTGCAATACCGTATTGTCTGAAAAACCCGCATTAATCCATTGCAGGGCCATGGCTTTGAATGCAGAAAAACTATCGCGGACAAAAGCGGGCCGCGCGAAGCAGGACACTAAATAACGCTGCCCCGCCCGCAGCGCCGAATCCAACGGAACCTGCAAATACTCCTGGTAGCCCACTTGCTGCCCGGCCGCCGTAGCGGAGTACACTACGATGCCCGCATAAGCATTGCCGGTATGCGCGGGTTTATATCCCATAAAATTATACGGAACATCTGCATAGGGGTCGGCAGTGCAGGCATTGTAATAATCAGGACTGTTGGGGACAGGGGAAATCCATTTATCTACCGTCTGCAGGAAGGGGTATGGTGTATTGAGCGGGCATACAATTTGCCCGAAGCCTGATGGGCAATTAATGATGTCCTCGAACGATGGGTTGGGCACCAGGTTGACCTGTGCGATTGATGCCGAGGTGGCTATGATGAATAATGTAGGTGTAAGTATGTGTTTCATGTGCCGTTGACAGACAGGGTGGACAACTATTGTGGTTTGCAGAGAATTGTCATATTACAAGGCGGGCAGGGGTGATTTTTTGGGGGAGGCAATTATTCAGAGCCCATCTTCGTGCAGGGTTTTAGCATCTGCATCTTTGATGATATTGTCCAGTTCGGTAGCTGCCTGCTGAATGCCTTTTACCAATTTGCGGGTCTCCGGGTCGGTAGAGGATGGGAACAATTGCACCAGCCCGAGTATAGTTGCTACCGGCTTGCGAAACTCATGAGAAAGCATCCATGCTATTTCGCGCAGGTTTTTATTTTGCTGCTCAATAAGCAGCGCCTGCCTGCGTTCTTCTGTAATATCGGTGAAGTAAACGGTCATGCCATTATCAGAAGGGTAGGCGTTGACGGACACCCATTTGTCCAAAGAGGTGGCATATTCTTCGAAATGGACACTAACCCCGGTCTCTATTACCTTATTGTACTCTTTGTAAAATTTGTAAGTGGTGGCTTTGGGGAAGATGTCCCAGTAGTTCCGGCCTATACAATCCTGCATGCTGATGTGGCAGATTTGCTCAAACGCCCTGTTGACATAGGTGAAATTGAAATGCTTGTCTAAAGTAAAAAAACCATCGCTAATACTATTGAGAATAGTCTCAAACTCCTTTTCTATATTTTTCATTTAATAGCTTGAAGACAGGGCATTTATTCTGTTATGTTGTTATATTTCAATTTGTTACGACTAAAGATAGCAGATTATTGCATACATAGGTAGCATAACTGCATATTAATTTTGTTTAATCTATATATCCGTTAAATAATATATATTCAAACAAAGACTGCAAGGTGATTTTTTAAATACATAGAAATAATTAGACTCACAGAACATGGGTTTAGCAGAACCTAAACCTGATTTAGAGGAACTGAACACAACAAAAACGAGGTGGAAACACCTCGTTTTTGTTGATAGCTATATCAGTCGTCGCTTGGTTTAGCAGTACGTTTTTACTATCTTCATACTACAAAATACCCATAAAATGATGCGACCTAAAACCTATGGATTGAAAACATTGGCTTCCTTCTTTTTCGCCAGCCTGTGGATGTATATAGTGGTGGGCGATGAAATGAAGATATTCCTGCCCGCGGTAATCTTAATAGTCATACTCAGCATACTGTTTGTCCCCCTTGTGCATATCGACGAAAGCAGCATAAGGCTATACAGCATCAGCCCTCTGGTACGAAAACGGCACGTATGGTTTGACGACCTGGAACGTATACATATACATGCAGGCACCATACGTTTCCGCATGGAGTTTTATATGAAAGATGGCGCAAAGCATAGTACAACCAATTTCTTCAGGTATTATGATATGGAGGAGATATTTGAACACCTGCTTGCTTCGGGGGTGAATATCACATCAACAGGTGTCAGGGCGATAAGCTG
>JACFNS010000223.1 GCA_019454705.1 Taibaiella sp.
TATCCGCCGCTGCCTGCACCCAGGCTGCCCTGTTACCCGTGTCATTCATGCTGAAACATTGCCTTGTTGTAATATCATTGCCGGGAAAAGCCAGTGGCAAGACGCCATTGTCGGGGGTTAATATTTTTCTCCCTCTCCAGTCTGCCAGCAGCATATTGGCCTGCGGTGCGTAATGAAGATCGTACAACAGAACATGGTAGCTATCCCCGGGGAAATCCCTGACCGAAGAAGAAAGCAGGTAGGCAGCCTGTTGTACAAAATAGGGTGTAATATTGTGGGTGACATCTACCAGCTGCATATGGGGCACCATTGCCAGGAGCGTGCTCTTGGTTTTAGCTACTCCCGTGTCATTGCTCCCCATATCTGATAATAATGCGATAACACCCATCCGGCAACAAAAGTAAGAGGTTGGGGCCTATTACTCAAGAGTGCATATACATTAACAGTGATAATATTTTCATGGATCTGCCGTTATATGTGTACCCACTTATAAATTATTTAGTAATCTTGCTGTGCTGATGAAAAAACACTTTGGAGTTATACTGTTTTGCGCTATTGCTATAGTAGTGATAGCAACGGGTTGCCGTAAAGAGAAGTTCCTGGATACGGGAGGTGAGCTACGTTTTTCCGTTGATACACTCACTTTCGATACAGTCTTTACTTCTTTGGGCAGCTATACAGCCTGGGTGAAAATTTATAACCCCCAAAACCAGCCAGTCAATATCAGTTCAGTAAAGTTGGAGGGAGGAGACGGTTCACAGTTCAATATAAATGTAAACGGACAAAAAGGCAATGTGGTACAGGATATTGAGATAGCGCCCAAGGACAGTATCTATGTATTTGCCACGGTGAACATTGACCCTAACAATGAGAATAACCCATTTGTAGTACAGGATAAACTCATCGCTACATTGAACGGCCGGCAATATACAATACCATTTTTGGCTTTTGGACAAAACGCATACTACCTGGTGGATAGCCTGATAACAAATAACCAGGTGTGGAATACAGATAAACCTTATGTAATAATACGTAACGCAGCTGTTGACGAAAATGTTACTGTGACAATTCCTCCGGGTTGCCGCATATATGTTCATGCAGACTCAAGATTAATTGTATTAGGTACGCTGAAAGTAAAAGGAACAAAGCAGGATAGTGTTATTTTTCAAGGCGACAGGCTTGACCGTAAGTATTTTGGCAATGAAGGTTATCCCGGAGAGTGGGGGGGGATTTATTTTACTTCCACCAGCCGTGATAATGAGATAGATTATGCCATACTGAAAAACGTAGGTAATAGCACCCGGTTGGGCGAATCAGTTTTTACGCCGGCAGCTATTCAGTTGAACGCAGATACTATAGATGATGGCAAACCCCAACTACTGCTTACAAATACAATCATTGAGAATTCTATAGGGCATGGCATACTGGCATTTGGCAGTACGCTGGTTGCGCGTAACTGTTTGATTAATACCTGCGGGGCACAGTGTTTGGCAGTGTTCCAGGGGGGAGGATATTACCTTGACAACTGCACTTTCGTTACTTATGGTACTGATAAGGTAAGCCATATTGATAATCCCGTAATGGCGTTGCTCAATTACCTGGATGTAGGTAACAACTCTTACATAGCCGGACCGTTAATAGTGGAAATGCGTAATAGTGTAGTGTGGGGCTCGCTGGAAACAGAATTCTTTGCCAAAGGTGTAGAGGGTGCTGAGTTCAATGTAAAACTGGAAAACTGCCTGGTAAAGAATAAAGATGGTATGCCGGCGGGCATTAATGCTATTGACTGCAAAGTGAATGAAGACCCGAAATTCAAAAACTATACCGGGTGGGATTACAGGCCCGATGAAGGCTCACCTTTAATCAATGCCGGAAAGGATATTGGTTTGCCAGCTGACCTGGATGGGAAGGCGAGAGATGGCCAGCCGGATATAGGTTGCTACGAATATTGATATAGGTAAATGCCGCGTAACAAAAAAGGGATTAAACTTACGGTTTAATCCCTTTTCTATTCGAATGCCGGGTAGCTACCTGTCCAGCTTCGAAACTAAAATCTTACGTGCAAAGTGAATCCTGCTTTTAATGGTTCCCAGGGGCTCGTTCAGCACTTCCGCTATATCCTGGTATTTATAGCCCATGTTGTACAGCTCAAAGCACTGGCGGAATGCCTGGGGCAGGGCCTCTACCTCGGTCTGTATTTCCTGCATGCGTACGTTGCTCCAGCCCTCGTTACGTGCTTTTTTGTCTACATTATACATTACTATGTCTTCCGGCACGGCGCTGCTTACCTTGGTAAAACGCTTGTTCTTCCTGTAATTGTTGATGAAAATGTTGCGCATTATGGTGTACAGCCATGCTTTCAGGTTGGTGCCAATCTTGTATTTATTCCTGTTGCTTAATGCGCGGAGCATAGTCTCCTGGAACAAATCATGAGCCTCTTCAACGTCATGTGTCAAAGAATGTGCGTACGGTTTCAAAAAGTCGCTTTGTGTAGCAATCGCGTTGTTGAAGTCTGTCGTAGTCATAATGTTGAAGTTTTGTAACCTAAAAGTAAAACAATATCTTCAACGACCAAACAATTCTTGTTTAATTTTTTCTAAATAAATGTTAAACAAAAATTAGTCAAAACTTATAGTGATTATAAGCAATAGTGATAGTATATACAGAAAAACGCGATAAGTGTGTTGATTTACAATGACTTGTAAAGGTGCGTTTTGACTTCGCTCAAGGAGTGCAGAATGGTGACATTAGATGGCAGGTTCATCAGTTTCCGGCGTTGAACAACGAGGCCGGAAATCATAATGTTGCAGTTAGGATGCAGCTCTGCGAGTTTTTTAATGTACCTGGCAATATCGAAATTTCCTGAACCTGCAGTTACATGAGTATATAAATTTTTGATATTCAGCTCTTTAGATACATATTGAACTTGGTCAATAGGAGTGTCGGAGCCCAGGTAAACCACGTTTTTACCTTGTTTAAGCAAGAAATACTGAACATATAGCAGGCCTGTTTCATGATTTTCGGCCTCAGGTAGAAATAAAAGGTACTTTGTTTGCTCGGGTTGTGGTTTTTGTTGAACTTTTTCGATAGCTGAGATAATCTTCCGCACAATAATGTTTGACACCAGGTGTTCATGTGCCGGCATGATATGGTCAGACATCCACAGGATGCCAACTTTTTCCAGGAACCCAAATACCAGTTGTTCGATAGTTTGCTCGATACCGTTCTTTTTGATATAACTGTTCAGCATCATGTCGAAGCGATAGGTGTCCATATCTATCGTTGCTTCCAGCAGGTCATTTATCAGTATGTTGTATTGAAATTCGGAATTTGAAGTTTTGTGCAGGAGTTCATTCATCTCCTCTTCGCTAATGCTCTTAATGCGCGATATTTTGTACCCGTGTTGGTTGAGCAGTGCGATTTTCAGTATTTGTTTCAGGTCATTAGAGCTGTAGTACCTGATTTTGGTATCGGTACGGTGGGGAACCACTATACCGTATCTCTGCTCCCATATGCGGAGTGTATGTGCTTTTATTCCGGTGAGGTTCTCTACATCTTTAATACTGAAGCGGTTCATTAGCTAATGTTAGTACTGGTTGTCTGTTTGAATATATAAATATAAAATCGCATGGCAAAAATATCATTCATTACGAATAAATACATTGAAACCTGCGCAATCTTGTAATAACATCAGTCTCTTAAAAAAGTTCAGACATATGCAGCTATTTTTTCTTCTTTTTCGGACTTTTTTTACCCGTTTTTTCAGCTTCATCCAATAGTAATTGCCAGTTAGTATTGGGCACTTCCTGCGATAAAGCTATGGTTTGGGTATAGCCAGACTGGTCAATCTTCATTTCGGCAATATCCTTACCAATGAAACGGGTAATTTCTTCCAGTACAGGCTTTTCCTCAGGGCTGCAAAAGGATATGGCATGGCCCTTATTTACCCCCCGCCCCGTGCGGCCTATCCGGTGTACATAGTTCTCCGCTACATCGGGTATGTCGTAGTTGACCACATAATCTACATCTGGTATATCTATACCTCGGGCATTTACATCAGTGGTTATCAGCACCCTTACGCCACCTTTTTTGTACTCCTTCATCACCGCCAGCCTGTCGTCCTGTTCTTTACCCCCATGCATCAGCAACGTGTCAATGCCTACTCTGCTCATAGCGGCTGCCACCCGTTCGGCCCTCACCTTGGTACGTACAAACACCAGTATTTTCTTATCAGGAAATTCACGAACCAGCCTTTCCAGGAAGAAACGTTTATCGTCCATCTCTACAAAAGCTACCGAGTGGGTAATGTTTTTGGACACTGGGTCTTTGGGTGATATCTGTATGCGGATTGGGTTATTGACCACACTGTAGGCAAGGTCTTTAATTTTTTTGTTGATGGTAGCTGAGAAAAATAATGTCTGGTGTTTGGGTGGCAGGTGCCTCAGCACATCTTGTATATCTTTAATGAACCCAAGCGCCAGCATATGGTCGGCTTCGTCCAGCACCAGTATATCCACTTTGCCCAGGTCCAGGTGTTTCTGGTGCACCAGGTCAAACATCCGCCCGGGTGTGGCCACCAGTACATCTATTCCCTTATCCAGTTTTTTCACCTGTTCGTCCTGCTCCACGCCACCATACAGGCCCAATATCTGCAGGCGGGTGTACTTTCCTATCTGTTTGAAAACGTCAGCTATTTGTATGGCCAGTTCACGCGTGGGCACCATTACCAGGCAGCTCACTTTGCCTTTGGTTTTATTGGGCCCGCGCATCTGCAACCTGTGCAGGACGGGTATAGCAAATGCCGCTGTTTTACCCGTACCCGTCTGGGCTATGGCCATTACATCATCCCGCTTCAAAATAGAAGGGATGGCTTTGAATTGAATGTCAGTTGGCCGCCTGAAGTTCAGTTCAGCAAGACTGCGCTTTATTTCCGAAGAGATATTATAGTCTTCAAATTTCATGTGCTTAACGTTTCAGCAATGCGAGTTCCAGCACTTCTTTCATTTCTGAAACATAATGGAAACTAAGTCCTTTGATATATGCTTTATTGATT
>JACFNS010000224.1 GCA_019454705.1 Taibaiella sp.
CACTGACACCGGAAGCGGTATCGGTACTGGTAAATAATGGCAATAAGGTAGTAGTGGAACATAACGCGGGTGAGGGTTCGTTTTATTACGACACCGACTATAGCGAGGCGGGCGCACACATAGCCTACGAGCGCGAAGAAGTGTTCAAGGCTAATACCATCATCAAATCGGCACCGATATCTGAAGAAGACATACCATCGCTGCAGCCCAACCAGTTTGTAATATCGCCCATACATATGCCGCTGCTGAAAGCGGATATGCTGGAGCAACTGCTGCAAAAGAAAATCATAGCCATAGCCTTCGACTCAATAAAAGACGATGCGGGCACCTACCCCATTGTACGCTCTATGAGCGAGATAGCGGGTAATACTGCTATACTGAACGCCGCGAAATACCTGAGCAACGTACACCAGGGCAAGGGCATATTGCTGGGCGGCATTACAGGCATACCTCCCGCACGCGTAGTGATACTGGGGGCGGGTGTAGTAGGCGAATACGCCGCACGTGCCGCTATAGGGCTGGGCGCAGTGGTGAAGGTGTTTGACAACTCGATATACAGGCTGATGCGGCTGCAGAATAATGTGGGGCAACGCGTATTCACATCGGTGCTGGAACCGGTAACACTGGCTGAGGAGCTGGCTACTGCAGATGTAGTAGTAGGCGCGCTGAAACCCATTAACGGTATAACACCTGTGGTGGTAACGGATGATATGGTGGCCAATATGAAAGCCGGCTCGGTAATAATGGATGTGAGTATAGACCGGGGCGGCTGCTTTGAAACATCGAAAGTAACGACGCACGAAAAACCCATATTCAGGAAGTATGACGTAGTGCATTACTGCGTGCCCAATATTGCATCGGGCGTATCGCGTACGGCATCGAGGGCCATCAGCAATGTACTGATGCCCATACTGCTGGACTGCACCGACATGGGCGGGCTGGAATCGCTGATACAGGCCAAGGCAGGCATACGCAACGGCGTGTACCTGTACAAGGGCTGTGTAACTAACGCGCCCATCGCCAAGAAATTTGACTTTAAATACACGGATCTTGACTTGCTGCTGACATCGCAGATATAAATGATAATGACTGTATGCCAAACAATCGCGTAAACAAAACAATAGCAGGCTACCACCTGCTGATGCTGCTATCGGCTGTTGACCACAAGTTTATAGCCAACGAGGACACCGTTATCCGGGACTATTTAGTTCAGGAGTTTCCTATACATGTAGACCTGGATAAGCAGATGGAAATCATCAGCTCTCTCAAGCCCGAAGAATGGGAACCGCATTTCCGCAAGATGATGGACGACTTTTATGACGACAGCACCGAAGAAGAACGTAACAACCTGCTGCAGTTTGCCATAGAGCTGACCAAGGCCGACAACGTAATAACCAAGGAAGAAAATTATTACTTGAACATGTTGTTTGACACATGGAAACCGGATGAGGCGTAACTATTAATATCACATTATAACAAATACGCCCCGCATATGCGGGGCGTATTCTATTACGATGTTATCAAGAATATTACTGCTTCACCATTTTTTGCACAAATACTTCTTCACCTGTTATTACCTGCAGTATATAATTACCCGGCATTACATCACCGGTATTCAATACAGCATTATGTTGACCCGCCTGTATATACAGAGTATGCTTTATCAATATCTTGCCTGTAATATCATAAAGCCTCAACTCTGCCTTAGCCGGTGTTGACAAATGGTATTGTACATAAATCTTATCCGTAAACGGATTATTAGCTACAGTGATGTTGCCGGTATTCTTCGACAGGCCTGATATGTTGTCGGGCAGAACGATGTTATTATCTACCAGGTAGTATTTGGGCCTTATGGTTTTAAAATCTGCTTTGAATGAATAGGCACCACCACTCTGCACCATAACCGGAACAACCAGTTGTGTGTTATCCTTATTCATCTGCGCCTCGCTTGTTGCTGAGGTCGCCAATATCTTTACATTAGCCAAGTTAACACCCGATAATTCAGAAGTATCGAAGTACAATGTCAATGTGTACTCTTCACCACCCAGGTTATTAGTTGTCTGCAAAGAGAACTCTTTCAACGACCTGTTGACAGCAGCGTAAGGAGCGCCCATAGCGGCAACACCTGCTCCCTGCGCGGTGATAGAAACTTTGGAGCAACCCAGGGATTGTTTCGACTGGGATATGCCGGCTATCAACTTGCCGTTTGTGTCATTATGGAAATATATGTCCTGCCCGGGGTGTACCTCCCACTGACGGCTGTCCACTACTATTTTTTCTACATTGAGTGGTTGCTTGCTTTGTACCAACCTTACTACCGGTTTTGAAATACTGAAATAGTTGAAGCCTGAAGAAAACGACAAGTTACAACCATCAGCACCTGTACCGTGTGCCACCTTGGTAATGAGCGAACTTGCACCCACACCCTGCACGTAATCATTATCCGCGCTTGCCGTGTTGTTGGTAAAGCATGTTTCAATGGCCAGGTTATCCGTACCGTTCCATACCAGCGGTGTGGCGAAAGCCAGCCTGTTCCAACCCAGTTGCGTGGTATAATTGCTCTGGTGGTAAACAGTATTAACCGTGGGGTTGCCACCAGCCAGGTCGTCTTGCTGTGTAGATGCAATCTTCAGCCTGAAATTGGTAAATGGCTGGCCTGAGTTCTTTTCTGTTACGTTAAGCTCCAGTGCTGTAATAGGTGTATTAGGTTGTATGCCTGCCATATGCAGTTCCTCTGCCCTGATGATGAACTGTGTGCGCGCCAGCGGATCGCGACTGAAGAATGGCGTGATTGATTTGCTCTTCACATTGTGTTTATTGATACTCACAACAACACTATTACCCGTGTCGGGCGTTATCCTCGAGCCAAGTATCGTGATGTAACAAGTGTCGTAAGTATATCCTACAGATACATTGCTTCCATTAGGCGTAACGGTAAAATACAGCTTCAGTAATTTGTCCTGCGTTACATCTCCATTGTCAAAGATGTTTACCTGTACATTCTGCGATGCAGTGCTGCCTGCGTTGAATGTAAGCGTATTGGTAAGCACAGCATAGTCCCCACCATTTACATTACCTGTTCCTGCAACTGATACAGTAGCATTGCCGCCTACAGGCGTACCTATAACGCGTAGCGGTATAGTAATGGTTTGAGCAGAAGGACATGCTACACCCGGCACCACTTTGTTGACTGCTGTATCTTGAAACACAAACGCTATCTGCGGTGTGCAGGGAGTAAACGCGGCTCCAACACCTACTGCATGCCAGGCACGGGTTACGGCTTCCACCTCGCGAGAGCAGCTACCAAACAATGCTGCTGCAGCGTTAATTGACGCAATGCGGCAATGAGAATATTCGTCAGTACTGTTCAATGCGTTTTCGGCAGCATACGCTATTTGGGCGGCCTTTTTTACCCCTATGCCCGAAACCTCGAAATTATTATTCAAATCATTTTTGCCCTTACCACCTTCTGTCAGCAGGTAAAACCAATAATTCAACACACCACTATTGGTATGCACCCCACAGTAGTCGTTGCCACCGGTAGGGTTGCAGCCTGTAACGGTTACCCAATGAAGCCCGCTATGGCAATCGGGGTCGGTAAAAAGGTTAGGGTTGCTCATGCTGCGCAGCGCGCCTACACGCAACTCTTCTCCTACGCTCCACATCTGTTTATCAGGTGCTGCGTAGTTTTCAACTACGGCTCCCCATATATCGCTGAAACCCTCATTCATAGCGCCCGACTCGCGGTTGTACACCAGGCCCGCAGTATATTGACATATACCATGACCCAACTCATGAGAACATACATCTAATGCAACAAGGGGCTCAAAACCTGAATTGAACATGCCCGTCCCGTTGCCATAAACCATAAAATCTCCTGTCCAGAAGGCGTTATTATAGCTTATATCATAGTTGAGGAAACTGACCAGGTAACCGCCCGCGCCATCGTAGCTTGACCTGTTGTGTTCATTTTTCCAGTAGTCATATACTTTAGTCATTCCCCAATGGGCATCTATTGAATAATCCTTGCCCCATGTAGTAGTGCTATTGGTGAAATCAACCGCACTGCTAAAATCGGTACCACTCTGCATATCGTATGTGTACACATTGCGTGTGACATCTTCCAGGCTATAAGAACCCGGGCTGAGCAGGTTCGTTTCAAAACCAACATTACCGCTATATACAGCTGTGCCTGTCGCGGCAACATGTTTCATCAGCGGGTCTTTCAGCAGTACTTTACCTGAAACAGCATCTACATATATGCGGTCATTACTCAGGGGGTCTTTTGCAAATATTTCAAAACGGTATGCGAGATGGAGTTGCTTATCCAATTCGTCACGAGTAAAATCTTCCACCCATACCAATGTGCCTTTAGGCTGCTGCATAGCAGGGTGATTGGCTTTACCTTTTATGGCACCGCCCTCCCACATATATTCTTTGGCATTTACCAGGTTCAGCGCTATTGTCAGTGCCTGTGCTTCTGTAATGGCGGGGTTTGCACTAAGCGGCTGTGCGGGTTTGAAAATATTAGCATTGACATAAGTAGCGCGGTTGTCTTTCAGCATCACTGTAGCCGAGCCATGCTCTACAAGTATATTGTTGTACCATTGGCTGTACTTCTTCACTACTACACCCTGGCCTGTAGGGTTGGTGTATTTCAATTTCAATTGGTGTCCGTTAGTAAGTTCTAACAAGGAGAATAATGCGGTTTCAACATTGTCCGAAGAAAAGCCATTGTTACTATTATACACTACCGATTCAATCGTATTGTCTTTAGAATCGCGCGTAATTGTTTGGGCAGAAGCGTTAATAGAATGGACTGCGGTAAAAAGTAATACTGCGGGTATAAGTTTTCTCATCAATAAGTTTTTTGGTTTCAAATTCGGGGTCAAAAGTACGCCCATTGAGGGAGTTAATAAAAAAGCCCGGCATTAAAATATGCCGGGCTCTGAAAATATGACAATTCTGTAAACTTAGTTTTTGAACTGTGGTATCAGGTCTTTCGCCAGTTTTACCATCCTGTCGATGCTGCCTTCGT
>JACFNS010000225.1 GCA_019454705.1 Taibaiella sp.
TCGCGCCCCCACCCAGGCATTACCGACGACTTACCAGCCACCCTGCAAAGATTGTTTGAAGAGTATATAGGCTAATACGCCGTCCAGCTGCCATCTGCCACTAGTGTAGCCCCGTTTACAAAACTCGCATCCTCACTTGCCAGGAACAAGGCTACCTGCGCCACTTCTATCGGCTCGCTGGCGCGCGGGTTCAGCGCCATACCGGGCATGATGCGCTCGTTGACCAATGCCAGTGCGGGCAGGTGTTCAAAGTCTATAGTTGCGGCTATGGTGGTGTTCATAGCGCCGGGGGCTATGGCATTGCAGCGTATGCCTTTCTTCGCATACATATAGCCCGTGTTTTTAGTCAGGCCTATCAGCGCATGTTTGCTGGCGGTGTATGCAGCGCCTGCACGTGCGCCGTTCAGCCCGCCTACCGATGCTATATTCACTATAGCGCCGCTGCCTTTCTCCAGCATAATCTTCAGCACGCTGCGCATAGCCCTGAAGGGGCCGTCCACGTTTATCTTCATCACCCTGTCCCACAGGGCATCGCTCACATCTGCTACAGGACTGAAATCGTCCATCACACCTGCGTTGTTCACCAGTACATCTACAGTGCCGTAGTTGTCCGTAGCTAGTTTTACCATAGCATCTATATCTCCGGGTAGGGCCATATTGGCTTTTACGGTTTTTACCGTGCCGCCTGCCGCTATTATCTCCTGTGCCAGTTCAGCCAGTCCTTGTTCATTAATATCTGCGGCTACCACCTTAGCGCCATGCTGTGCGTATAGTAGGGCTATGGCTTTGCCCAGTCCTGCGCCCGCACCTGTTACTATCGCTACTTTGTTTTCCAGTTTCTTCATGTAATCCGTTTTTGTTGGTTGTATTTTTTAAAGGTAGGCGGAACATACCTGCTTTATGATGACGATACTCATCATAAGGGGTTGACTATTGTCAGTTTCCGGAAATTCAAAATCAAGGCCGTTGCATCCCCGCCTTTGAATAAAGTTCATTTTATTTGAAAGGCTGATACAAACGAGGACGAGGGGGGCATCGGCCATCGCCAGTGGTTGGCTCATGCTATTGCAAATCACGCACTGACACATTAATTTGCATCAGATACATCTAACAAAAAAGCACTTTAAACATTTTATGAGAAAAGCATTTTTATTACTGGCCGCTTACGCGGTTGTGTTTGCAGGCTGCAAAAAATCGGTTGACGAAACACTGGACGAAGCATTTGAAGAATATATACTGGGCGGGCTTTATGAAAACAGCATGGGGCTGCAAATCGAAATCGACAACGACCAGGCCGTTATCGCAGGTTTTACAAGGAGCAGCCACAGCCTGAACCAGGACCCATCTACAATTACAATAGGCGACACTTATATCAGGAACATAAAAAAGACCGGCACTGACAAATGGGAAGGCGAGGTGGTAAAGACCAAACTGAACATGCTGACACAGAAACTGTCGATAACCGGATGGGAAAATACTGTAATAACCGTAAATGGAAGCCGGGCAGGAATTGAACTGAGCAATACCCACGACATGGCTATTGAGGGACGCTTTACAGGGGGCGGCAACGGAGGCGGCAACGGCAGTACTACCGATACGGTATATAAACAACAACTTTCGGGTAAAACGTATGAACAAGTACCTATTACCTATACACCACCGGCCGGCACAAAATCGATGACTATACGCAGCACCGAAGCCAGCTCTGCCGACATCAATACCGCTGATATGTTTGTACGTAAAGGGCTGGCTCCTAAAATTGTTCACACTTACCCGCCAAATGTATCGTCGTACCCAATCGCGAGGATGAGGTATATACAGTTGCCAACCCGTCCGGCACCTACTACATTACGCTGTATGGGTACAACAATTATTTTTACACAACGCTGATTATTACCATCACTAAGTAATACAAAGGGAATGAATCTGACAGTTCCGGATGTTTGCAGAAAACATCCGGAATTTTTTTATTGAAGACGCTATATATACTATACCTACAGTAGCGGTAGACATTTATGTGTTCGACATGCCCTCCACCACTATCGTTGGGGAAACAGTGCGGAACATACGCGCCCCGGCGGTAATTCCACTACTCCCTTACCTTATCTTCTTCATCATATACCTGAATGCTTTGTCAACCACCACAGAGTAAGACTTACTGATAAACTCTTCTGAAGAATTATCGTTCTTATCAAATATCATCTGGTGCATTTGCGCCTCTTCATCCATATCGATGGTGACGGTGTATAGCTGCAGTATATGTTTTAGCTTGGTAGTGGTACGCATGGAGTATAAAGGTAAAGAAATACCCTATGCGGTTATATGCGCCAACCAGGAGATTTGCACCCATTGCGACGTAGTCGGAGAGACTACGCCGAGCGGGGTATCTGCACATGGCGGAATTGTTCCTGCAGGCTCAAAGCTGCCATTTATAAACTGTTGCGCCGATGCGCCTGTTGCACTCAATAGCACACTGAGGCACAGAAAGGGTATAATTGCTTTCATCAATCATCAATTTTAATAGTTATCAATAAAACCGCCCGTGATTGTCTGTACAGGCTAAAAAGGAGCATTGCAATACCGCCTGCCAACAAGACGCTGTGCCATTAAAAAGTGTGAGTACTTATCCCGTTTATTTTGATTGAGTATATAAGTAAGGTACTTCCAGCCGGGGCAGCGGGTTAATAATGATGTTCGCGAGCGATGGATCAGGAATGCCACCTCACAGGGCATAGCAACATCCTTAAGCCAACTTTCAGCTTTACTTAATTCTGTTTTTAAGCTTTAAAAACTGCTTTTCGTATAAGTAATACGATGCACAGCTAACGAGTGCAACAAGTATAAAATTCTGAGGGAATTGATTGAGGTAGAATTTATGTCCGGCAATAGTTACATTCATCCATTGCACATTCGTAAACAGGAATAACTGTTGCCATATATAAATTGAATATGACAACACGCCTACTGTTGCTACTGTCTTCAAATTAAGGAGTTGCGACCAGAAATTGTTCCGGTGAATACTGAACATGATCAAGCTTGCGATACCAATATTCATTAGTGTCATACCGATAGTGAGGTTATAAGCGCCCTTATAGGCAAGTATCAGGTATGGAGATGCTACAAATATGAAAGCAGCTGAGCAAATAGTAACGCGTGTGTCTGCGAGTATCCGTATCATTCTATCTTTATAAGAAGTTTTTTCTAAAATAGCCATAAGACACCCCAACAGCAGGCTATCGCAACTTGTGAAAATCATGTTGTCAATCTGCCCTCTTACAGTTGGTACTGTATAATATACCAATACACGTAAAAGAGGCATGATAATGATAACTGCTATACAAACTTTTATGAGATTCTTTTTCGTCTTGACCTTCTTCATTACAAATGGCCACATCAGGTAAAATTGCTCTTCCATTGCTAACGTCCAAAAGTGACCCAACAAAAACCAACCGTCTTTATTCGGATTTCTGAACCCGTCGTCCACCATTTCGCCGCTTCTTTCACCGGTGATTAGCAGTTTGAAATTCCAGAGGAAAAGAGCGGCGATGAGTATATCCTTCCAGTAAAACACATCTTTAAGAACCAGTTGAAAAAGAATAATTACCAGTATATATAGGTAGAACACCGGAAAGATTCTTAACACTCTCTTTTTGTAAAACGCCTTCAGGTTTATTTCACCATGTTTTTGTTTCTCTTCCAGCAATAACCTGGTGATAAGGTAACCACTTATAATAAAAAAGATTCGTACCCCCAGTTGCGAGTTGGACAATACTTCATAGAAAAAGGTGGACGTGATATATTCAGGCATAGATGCTTTTCCATGATCGAACAAGACAAGCAGAATGGATAGAGCACGCAAGCCGTCGAGCGACTTAATTTTTTTCGTTGTTTTGTCTATTTTGCGGAGAACAGGCTCGGAGCCAGGCAGACCCATATTTTCGAATTAATCAGGTAATGGCCGTCAAAATACAATACAATGTCATAGAATGCAATGCTATGAAAAACAATATACTGTTACGAATTATATTCCTGGTGTTATTGCCTGGCTATTTTGGCTGCGAAACAAATACATGTGACAAACATACATGTGGCGCACTGATTGGCAACAGTACAATAGCCCCCCGTAAAAACATTAGCGGCGTGGCCGCATTTCTGCGCAGAGACAGCGTAATAAGGTGCCATCATAAGTTAATTGACCTGTCAGTGCCCGGCCACAATATTGCTCAGCAAAAAAATGAATGGCTGAACCTCAGGAATAAAAATGACGTAAAATATGTATTTGTCCAGGTGGGGCTGAATGACCTGCACCCGCCCGCAACATTTAAGTCCATAGCCGGCAGCTATCAGGCATTAATAGATACTATCAGGGCTACCGCCGGCAGCGATATTAAAATTATTGCTGCTACCATGACTCCCTGTAAAAGCTTTTGGCTTGAATTATACGGCCCGAATAAAGGGATGGATTGTTACGTTAATTGGAAGAAACTTAATGATGCTATTATGGGACGGGGGGGAAATCCCATAATGAATGTTGATTACAGAATAGAAGATCACACACTTTTATTGCGTGATACAAACGACAACTTAGATGTTTCTTATAATAGTGGCGACAATATCCATGAAAACAATGAGGGCAGGATAATAATTGCAAATGAATATATCAAGGCTTTGAAAGCTTTGAATATCAGGTAGTGTAAATGAAGCTGTCAAGGATAATCAAACGGGAATGCCCTGCGCAACTACGGCAGGCCGTCAGGTTTTTCCGCACTGTTCGCGCCCTTTATGGCCGGCGCCATGCGCAAGGCCAATACAAAAGACCTGCAGAACCTGAAGAAGATATTGGAGGGGAGGTAGGTCCAGTTAGGCGTAGTCCCCCGACTACGTCTTTCCCGGTAGCAAGTCTCCTGACTTGCGAGACATCAGTGCTAAACCTCAGGAGATCCTCACGCTTCGTTACACTTCGCTCAGGATGACAGCGCTATTTTTGGGGAGAGTGAAATAAGACGAGACAGAAAAGAATTAATCTGTC
>JACFNS010000226.1 GCA_019454705.1 Taibaiella sp.
TTGACAGTGAGGGAGAAGATAATGCCGCCCTGGCCTGCCGACCCTCATTATACTGAGTTTGTTGGACAAAAGGTATTAACAGAAAGAGAAATAAGAATACTGGAAAAATGGGTAGAGGATGGGTTGGAGCTGGGTCCGCCCGATAAAATGCCGCCGCTTCCATCATTCCCTGCAGGTTCATTAGTTGGTGTGCCCGATGTGCGTATTCCTGTTCAGCCTGTTTACCTGGAGGCTAATAGCGCAGATAGGTTTCTGATAGTAAAGGTCCCTTTTGAATTGCCTGTTGATACTCATGCTGCGTTAGTGGAGTTTGTGCCCGGTAAACACAATGTCGTACACCATGTCAACGGCGATATGGTGAAGTATGACTATAATAAGAAACAGAATGTATTTGAGGGCGAACGTGTGGCGGATATGGTGCTGGACAGTACCATTAAATTGGCATTTGAGAAACTCGGCCTGCCCAACGATGACGGTACATATCCCGTATTGCAAAAGTCTGTCGTTAATTATCTGCCAGGTACATACGGGCAAATGTATCCGGCCGGTATAGGTGGCTACACAATACCTCGCAAAGGTGCTTTCCTGCTCAACGACCTGCACTACGGCTTTACTGCCGATGAAGCGGTATGGGACAGTTCTTACATCAATATCTTCTACGCTAAAACTAAGCCCGAACGCCCGGTGCAGGAATTTCAGATGGGCACATTGGGTGTTTCGCCTGTTATTCCCGACCTTATTATTCAGCCCAACACAGTTAAAAAGGTCCATACCAAGCTCACAATACCCGAAGATATTTCAATCCTCACCGTTAACCCGCACATGCACCTGTTAGGTAAGAGTTTTAAAGCTTATGCTGTGAAGCCCGGTGGAGATACTATCCGCCTTATATCTATTCCCAAGTGGGATTTTCACTGGCAGTATTTCTATACCTTCAGGAAGATGGTGAAAGTTCCCGCAGGAAGCACCATCATTGCCGAGGGGGTGTATGACAATACCCGAAAAAATCTAAACAATCCATACAGCCCTCCACGCCTGGTGCGCGACAATGACGGCAGCATGCGGGCTACTGACGAAATGTTCCAGTTTATCATTACCTACTTAATGTATAAGGAGGGCGATGAAAACATCAGCCTTGATAAGGGTATTGAATAAAAAAATTGGCTGTTTACCCCGCTTTCCTGAAATTTATACATTATAAAACATTTATCATGAAGAAGTTTGTAACAACGATGGCAATGTTTGCCTTATGCGGAAATCTCCTTGCCCAGAATAACATCACCAGTATAGAAATAGGCTCTGAAATACCTATGGCTGATTTGAAGATGAGATCAGTTGAGAAAAATGATGTGTCGCTGGCTGATCTGAAAACCAATAACGGCCTTTTGGTAATATTTTCCTGCAATACTTGCCCTTATGTTATTAAAGCCCAGGAACGAACTAAAGAAGTATTAGCTTATGCCGCAGAGAAAGGCATAGGTGCAATAGTGGTTAACTCCAACGAGGCGCAGCGTGACGATGAGGACTCATATAAGGCTATGGTAAAATACGCCAAAAATCAGGGCTATAAAGTGCCTTATGCAGTGGACGAAGCGTCTAAACTTGCCGATGCTTTTGGGGCTACACGTACCCCGGAGGTGTTTCTGTTTGATGGCAACGGTATGTTGATGTATAAGGGCGCGATGGAGGACAATCCCGGCAATCCGTCTGAATCCAAGCAATTCTACTTGAAAAACGCGATAGACCGGGTGTTAATCGGTATGACGCCTGATCCTGCCAGTACTAAATCTATTGGTTGTGGAATAAAACGAATTTTATAACTTTGTCATATATAAGGGCGATCAACCTAAAGACAAAAAATAGAAAGAGATGAGATACCTGTTGTTATGCACACTTGCATTAATAAGTTTCAGTTCCTGCAAAAAGGACTGGGCTTGCGAGTGTACCAATACAGAAACTAAAGAGAAATCTGTAGCTAAATACTTCGCACAAACTACGAAGGGTGAAGCTCGTTCGCTTTGTAATTTGTACAATGATGAAAATACCCGTTGCGAAGTGGAACGTAACTAAACTATATTTTTTTCATCTTCACAATAATAAAAAGGGCTGCTCTTGCGAGACAGCCCTTTTTCGTATGTTTTGAAGCACCTTTACTCAGCGCTCACTTTACCTTTTGATTTTGCTACCACTTCTTCTTCTATGTTCCTGGGGGCAGGAGCGTAGTGGCTGAACTCCATCACTGATGTAGCACGGCCTGAAGACAGTGAACGCAGTTGTGTTACGTAACCGAACATTTCGCTCAGTGGCACTTTAGCTTTGATAACCTGCAGGTTGTTACGGCTGTCCATACCTTCCAGCATTGCGCGGCGGCGGTTAAGGTCGCCTGTTACATCACCCATATATTGGTCAGGAGTTACCACTTCTACTTTCATGATAGGCTCCAGAATGATGGGCTTCGCCTTGCGGCCTGCCTCACGGAAACCGGACTTAGCACACAATTCAAATGACATAGAGTCAGAGTCCACCTGGTGGAATGAACCATCGAATATACGTACGCGCAGGTTGTCAACAGGGAATCCAGCCAGCACACCTGTAGTCATAGAGGTCTCAAAACCTTTCTGTATCGCAGGTATGAATTCGCGTGGGATAGAACCACCGAAGATATCGTTAACGAACTGGTAGTTGCCTTTACCTTCTTTCAGGAATTCCTCATCAGCAGGGCCGATTTCGAATTGGATATCAGCGAATTTACCACGGCCACCTGTTTGTTTCTTATATGTTTCGCGGTGCGATATAGTCATCGTAAACGCCTCTTTGTAAGCAACCTGTGGTGCACCCTGGTTGATCTCAACCTTGAACTCGCGACGCATACGGTCAACGATGATTTCCAGGTGCAATTCACCCATACCGCTCAGGATAGTCTGTCCGGTATCTTCGTCAGTTTTTACGCGCAGTGTAGGATCTTCCTCTACCAGCTTGGCAATTGCCATACCCATTTTATCAACGTCAGCCTGTGTTTTTGGCTCAACAGCGATAGATATTACAGGCTCAGGGATAAACATGTTCTCCAGTACTATCGGGTGTTTCTCATCGCACAGGGTATCACCTGTTTTGATGTCTTTGAAACCTACCGCTGCACCGATATCACCTGCTTCGATGAAGTCAATGGGGTTCTGCTTGTTAGCGTGCATCTGCATGATACGGCTGATACGCTCGTTCTTACCGGAACGCACGTTCAGTACATAGCTACCAGCATCCAGGTGGCCTGAATAAGCACGGAAGAACGCCAGGCGGCCTACGAATGGGTCAGTCATGATTTTGAATGCCAGTGCAGCAAATGGTTCTTTTGCATCAGGCTTACGTATCAGTTCTTCGCCAGAATCAGGGTGAGTACCTTTGATAGCCTCAATGTCCACAGGACTGGGCAGGTAGCGAATTACCGCATCCAGCGCAGTTTGTACACCTTTGTTTTTGTAAGCGCTACCGCACAGCATAGGTATAATGCTCAGGTCGATAGTTGCTTTACGTATAGCTTCGTGGATTTCTTCTTCAGTGATGCTATTAGGATCTTCAAAGAATTTCTCCATCAGTTGGTCATCATATTCAGCTACCGCTTCTACCAGTTGTGCACGCCAGTGGTTAGCTTCGTCCACCATATCAGCAGGTATTTCACCCTCAGTATAGGTCATACCTTGTGTGGCATCGTCCCATATTACCGATTTCATGGTAATCAGGTTCACCACGCCTTTGAAGCTGTCTTCAGCACCTATGGGCAACTGCAGGGGAACAGATTTTGCACCCAGCATATCGCGCACCTGCTGCACCACCATCAGGAAGTCAGCACCGATACGGTCCATTTTGTTTACGAAACCGATACGTGGTACTTTATAACGGTTAGCCTGGCGCCATACTGTTTCAGACTGTGGCTCAACGCCATCCACTGCTGAAAACAGGGCAACAAGGCCGTCCAGTACACGCATAGAACGCTCTACCTCTACGGTAAAGTCCACGTGGCCCGGAGTATCAATGATGTTGAATTTATATTTTTTAGAATCGGCTGTTGGCTTACCCTGTACGGTAGGGAAGTTCCAGAAGCAGGTAGTAGCGGCAGAGGTAATAGTGATACCACGCTCTTGCTCCTGTGCCATCCAGTCCATAGTAGCTGCACCTTCGTGTACCTCACCTATTTTGTGGTTCACGCCTGTGTAATAAAGAATACGTTCTGTTGTGGTCGTTTTACCGGCGTCAATATGCGCGGCGATACCAAAATTCCGCTGATAGCGTAAGTCTGCCATTGTTAAAAATTATGAATTTGTATAATTATTTTCTTAAAATGAGGTGCAAAGGTAATGCTTTTTTAATTGAAAAAATTCATATCAGTTACTTTAACTCATAAGTTTTTCAGGGATTAGTAAGAGGCTATCCCGGCTCATTAAACCTGGTCAAATTGCTATATAGAATATTTATCGCTCCATTGGCTTATTTTATTGGTACTGATATAGTTACTTTTAACAGTTTTGTAATAAGTATTGGTTTTAAATTTGTCTGGTAAGGGTATAACATTCTAAAAGGAGACTAATTATGAAAAATAGGCTGATACCTGTAATTGTGACTGCCGCCCTCACTTCTGTCATTACATTCTTAGTGGCGGCTAAGTTTGTTGGTAATACCAATTTTGTAGGTATTGAAAGCAATACAAAAAAATCATTGCCGGTCAATTATGTCAATTATTCGGGCAATGTGGTTGCGAGCACACCTCCTGCCGATTTCCAGCCTGCTGCTGAATCATCGGTTCAAGCTGTTGTACACATCAAGACCAAAACCAATGGCAAGCAAATTGTAGTGCGCAGGCCAACTATCTTCGGCGATATCTACCAGGATATGTTTCAGCCGCCTCAGATGGGTGCCGGTTCAGGTGTAGTTATTTCCCCCGATGGTTATATTGTTACCAATAACCACGTTGTGGCAGGGGCTGACGTTGTGACAGTGACATTCAATGACAGATATACTACCGATGCCAAATT
>JACFNS010000227.1 GCA_019454705.1 Taibaiella sp.
GAAAATGTTCAATTGGGATGCCCAGGTTTTTTCCAGCGAGTGCCGCATATACTGATGCATAGGTTACACTCGGCGAGAGAGATTTTTTTGTTTCTGAAAGAACTGCCTCTCAGCATGAAAATCCGGCTGCAACTACCTATACAAATATACGTAAATTTATTGTTTTATTGCGTATTTATCCGATATTTCCCAATCAGGGTACTGGGGCAGGATGCTATAGCTAACTCTCATTAAATACAGCCATTCACCGCTTTGTCCAACACGAGGCGGGTGAGTCCCTGTTCAGGAGACTCGCCCGGGAATGAAAGCGATTTATATGTGACGTATTTCGGTTGGTGACAACACCAACCGAAGGGGAAATTTTACCGCTTTAAGGTGTAACTGTTTTATATGTGCCATCAAAATACTGAACTTTAATAGTAGCAATTTTCATTTTATCGATCACCTTACTATAAAACACCCTTTCGAAAGAGTATTCTGCAAATCCCATCACTTCAATAGGGCCGATGGCTTTGAGTGTTACTGTAGATTGCCCGAAACTCGTTAATCTCCCTCCAACCGCATCATAAGCCGATAGCGTAATCCAAACATATTTAATCCGCTTTTTAGTGGCGTTAAGGAACTTAAAATACACGTCAGGTGCATGAGAATATTCAGATTCGTAGTCCCAAGACCATTCAGATACATGTATTGCTTTATTCCCATAGGCGGTATGTAGTATTTTCTTCAGGCTATCCGATCTACGGTTAAGCTGGTCCAGTTCTATAGAGTCTACGATCATTTCTACTACTTCGGCCAATGAATCACGAATGGCTTTTTGCCTTACCTCGTCAGCTTCTGCGAGTGCTTTGGCTTGGTAATACTCCTGCGCCTTACGTGCGCGTATGTCATAAATCTTGCCTAGTAGCGCAGCTATCCGACTTTCGTCATTCGTTGATGATTTATGGCTGAATATTTTTATTACAGCCGGGTCAAAATTCTCATAAAAGTTATCAGGAATATGCCGGACATATGCTACTTCATTGTTCGGTGCGATTACTTTCCAATAGAGGTAGCTATCTATAGGATCTATACTTTTAACTAATGAGATTGCTACCAAAAAATGTTCGCGATTAACCGAGGCTTTAAAGAGTTTCGAATCGGGATTATCGAATAGGTAGATAGTTTTTTTTGTGGTTAATGCCATATAAGACGTATCTACTTGGGCTTTCGTCAGAAATGGGATAAGGATGAGCAAAAGTATTCTCATGTCTATTTCTTTTTACAGATAAAGTCTTGATACGATTCATGCGTTTCCAGGCTTTCAGTCTGTTTTTGAATATCCCTATTATCTGCATTGCGTATAATATCTGTAACGGGTTGTTCTCCTTTTAACTGGATGGCACACTCCCGGCGATATTCGTTCTGATAGAAAGCGAAAAACATAGCTAAAACCATCAAATAAACCGTTTTCATATAATTAGGTTTGTCCAAATATAGAAAATCACTTCAAATTATGCAGCTTTTGACTGGCAGTTAACCCCAGCTATACATCCTATAGCTTGAGTTTGGGTTTTTTCTTTCCTTCTGGCGTACATGTCCCGACGGGCATCCGTGTATATCTACGCCCATGCAGAACACCTGCATCAGTGAGTATTATCACTTAGGGCCTTTAACAACTTCGACAACGCCTGCATTCAAGGCTTTATCCAGCAATATAATATATTCAACATCCGTTGAGTTTTTAGAATATCGTTGTGTAACAATAACGACTGGTTTGTAAATGTCGGGCTCCTTCTCTGAATCCATTCTTGATAAACGCGAAATAGGATATGTCTTGCCCACCATAAATGACAAATAGTCCCGATATGCGAACCACTTGTTATCGTCATATCTAAAATGAGGGCTTACATATTCCTGCGTAACTGCTAATTTACCTGGTATGAGCCTTATGCTGTCAGTAACCTTAACTGTGTCGCCACGTTCTGTTATACAATATTTCTTCCACGATTTGTCACCTCCATAAGTAATGTTAGAAATTGATAGCATTACGGCAATTAATAGAGTGTTGTTCCAGCTAATCATGATAGTAAAGATATTATATATTCTCGCTGTTCTACATCTTCCGAAGGGAGATGTGGAACATATAATAGTAAGCCGTTCTTAGAACGGAAGTAATTAGCCTGCAGATGGGAATTTGAACCGTAGGCTATGGCATCTACAGCAGTTCGATGAATGCCGTTTTAAAAACGGCTTTGTACCGGGTGTTCAAGATGCCGTGCCGAACATCTTGAACAGCGTAGGAATAAATTTTGACCAACGATACGTGAGATGGCTTGTGTTATTCGCTATGCTCATGAGATCGCTATGCTAAGTTCGTCCCTCGTCATGACGCGAGTGGGAAAAGCGGTTGGGGTTTTATATCCCCAGCACATCCTTCATGCTGAATACCCCCTGCTTGCCGGCTATAAACTCGACTGCCAGTACTGCCCCCAGGGCAAAGCCGTTGCGGTTGTGGGCGGTGTGAGTGATTTCTATATCATCAATAGCTGAAGTATAGGTAACGGTATGTGTACCTGGTACACCTTCTTCGCGCAGGGCGGTGATGTGCAGTATATCTTCTCCCTGCTCTTCCTCACTCCATTCTTTCTTGCGGGTTACCTGCTCCATTACCTGCTTAGCCAGTGTAAGCGCGGTGCCGCTGGGTGAATCTTTTTTCTGTGTGTGGTGTATCTCCTTCATATGCACATCGTAAGAGGGCTGCTGTGCCATCAGCTTCGCCAGCATTTTGTTCACTTCAAAAAATATGTTCACCCCCACGCTGTAGTTAGATGCATAAAGAAAGGCTGTGTTGTTGTCTATTGCTGCTTGTTCGGCCAGAGGTATATCATGGTTCCAGCCCGTGGTGCCGCTGGTAACGGGCACACCCGCCTGCAGGCACAGCAGCACATTGGCTTTGGCTGCTTCGGGCTGTGTCATTTCTATTACGGCATCTGCTTTCTGCAGGTTTTCGGCTGTCAGGTCGGCAAGATTGGCCGAGCTGATTTTCAGTACGATATTATGCCCCCTTTCGGTTGCTATCTGTTCAATGGTCTTACCCATTTTGCCGTATCCTATCAGTGCGATGTTCATATAATCAGAATATTAAAGAAAGTATGGTAAATATGGCGAAGACAATACTGCCTATACCGTTGGTGGTCATAAATGCGATGTTCACTTTGCTAAGGTCGTGCGGCTTTACCAGGGTATGCTGGTAGGTGAGCAGGGCTATGAAGATACCCGCGCCTGTCCAATATATCCAGTTGAACGATGCCATAAAACCCGCGACGATTACTAATCCCGCCGATATAATATGCAACAGTGTAGATACACCCAGCGCATTCTTCACACCCAGTGCTGCGGGTATGGAGTGTAGCTTGTTACTACGGTCGAAACTCTCATCCTGCAAGGCATAGATGATATCGAAGCCTGATACCCATGTGATGACTATGCCAGAAAACATCAAAGGCAGCCAGTTGAAATAGCCGGTAACAACAAGGTATGCACCAATGGGCGCAAGCGAAAGGCCCAGCCCCAATACCAGGTGGCAGAGCGCGGTGAACCGCTTGGTATAGCTGTAAAACAATATGACGAACAAGGCTACAAAGGACAGGTAAAACACCAGCATATTGATGAAGTAGCAGGTAATAACAAACAACACACAATTGGCTATTACAAACCACAATGCGCTTTGTGCGTTGATCACACCGGCGGGTATTTCTCTTTTTGCAGTGCGGGGGTTGCGGGCATCTATATGCCTGTCGAGGTAGCGGTTGAAAGCCATAGCTGCCGTACGGGCAAACACCATACACAGCAGCATCTTCACCAGCAGATGCCACTCAAAGCTGTGCTGCTCGTAAATAACCGCCAGCGCAAACCCGATGAGCGCAAAAGGCAATGCAAATACCGTATGGCTGAACTTTATCAGCGACAGGTAATCTTTGATACGCTGCATCATTGTTATACCGGCCGTACTCATTTTTCTTTCACCTCTACTGTGAAGCCGATGGATATAGCTTCTTCCTGTGCGTTGCTGTACACCAGTACGTTTTTGTTTTGCTGCCCGGGGCGGTTGGTACTGTTGAATTCCACCACTATCTCGCCCTCGCCACCCGGTGGTATGGGCTCTTTAGGATAAGATGGCACCGTACATCCGCAGGAAGCAACAGCGTTGGATATCAGCAATGGGTTAGTACCTGTATTTTTGAAATGATAAGCATGTTTCACCACCTCGCCCTCGGTGATGGTACCAAAGTTGTGTTTGGTATCGTCAAAGCTGATTTGTGTTTTGGGCATGGCTTTTACTTCTTCCTTGCGCTTGTCCACCAGCTTTTCGTCTTCGTGTGTATGGCCACCATCGCCTATGCCATATTTATTAAACAAGGCCGTGCTGCTCACGCCACTCAGCTCTACCAATGCTATGGCAAACACAGAGAGTGTCAATACGGTCAGCAGTATTGTTTTTAATTGTGGATTCATTTCTCTTGTTATTTTAAGTTTGTAACGGGTGCAATTTAATTAACTATTTTGTTCCCATACCTGTGCCAGGTGTACCAATACTTCTACCGCCTTTTCCATATCCTGCACACTCACATATTCCTGCTTGCTGTGTATGGCCATTTCGCCCGTAAAGATATTAGGGCAAGGCATACCCATAAACGATAACCTGGAACCATCAGTACCGCCGCGTATGCTCAACTTCTCTACTGTAAGTCCGGCACGTTTATAGGCTTCTTCCGCATGGCTCATCACAAAGGGATACTTATCCAGCATCTCCTTCATATTGCGGTATTGTTCTTTTACGATAAAGTTCACCGTTGTGCCTGGGAATTCCTGCGCGGTTTCCAGCGCTATCTGCTTCAGCCTATCTTCATGTTCCGCCAGCTTTGCAGTCACAAAGTCGCGCACGATGAACTGGACAGTGGCTTTTTCTAATTGTCCTTCAATACTTACGGGGTGAACAAAGCCCTGCATGCCTTCCGTAGTTTCGGG
>JACFNS010000228.1:0-2160 GCA_019454705.1 Taibaiella sp.
TACCACTAAAGCCTGCGGCAGGCAGCAACTCCCCACTGTGTGCGGGCAATGCCTTGCTGTTTACATTGACGGATACAACTGCCGGGGTAATATATAGTTGGACTGGGCCGGGCAATTTCACTTCATCGGCTAAGACTCCGCAAATCACAAATACGTCTACGACACATAGCGGTGATTATATCATCACCGCCAACCTGAATGGCTGTGTAAAAGCAGATACAGTAACAATACTGGTGAACCCCATTCCAGACACTGTAACTTTATCAGCAAACACACCTGTATGTGCCGGAGATACATTAAGGTTATCGTCAGATACATCTACGACCGGAGTTGCTTATTTGTGGAATGGTCCATTGAGCTATACTGCAAGCACACAAAATGCATGGATTGCTAATGCACCTGTTGCTGCTACGGGTTGGTATAAGATGACCGTCAGCCTGAACGGATGTAGCTATGCAGATAGTATTTATGCCGTGGTCAACTCCGTACCTTCAGCTCCAAGTTTAAGTTATAACAGCCCGTTATGTATCAGCGAAACACTTCAACTGGCAGCCACTACACAAGCTGGTGCCGGTTATAGCTGGTCGGGTCCCGGTAATTTTACCTCCACACAACAGAACCCCACCAGGAATAATATGCAATTTGCCGATACAGGTATGTATAAGGTGATAAAAACAGTAAATGGCTGTTCTTCTTCTGAAAGCAGCATCGGTGTGTACATTAATCCTGTGCCTTTTGTGGTGATACTTGCCAACCCGGCTGATAGTATATGCCAGGGAGACGCGGTAGTATTTACAGCCTACGCCAACAATCATGGCGGTACTCCTTCTTATCAATGGTATGTGAATGCACAGGCGGCTGGCACGGGGCAAATATTCACTACTACATCGCTCAACAACCAGGATGTGGTGCGCTGCGATATGACAGAAAACACGAAGTGCAGCGCCCCCTATACAGATGAGAGTAATGACATAACACTGCAGGTACTGCCCTGGCTGGCTCCGTCCGTAAGTATTACGGCTAATCCCAACAGGCCGTTGAATAAAGATGAATATATAACTTTCACCGCCCTACCTGTTAATGCAGGTATTATCCCGTTGTACCAATGGAAACGCAACGGGCAGGATATTATTGGAGCGACAGGCAGCGTGTGGAGCGCCAACACGCTGAATGATAATGATAGCATTAGTGTGGAGCTGGTGAGCAGCTATCAATGTCCGCAGCCAACCACAGCACTGAGTAATGGAATAATTGTGAAAGTTTTGAGCAGCGTAGGAGATAATCGTGCAACCAACGATATACAGTTATATCCGAATCCTAACAACGGCAGCTTTATTATCTCAGGGCGTGCGCATAGTACACAAGTGGCACGAGTGCAGGTTGTTAATGCAGTGGGCAGGGTAGTGTATGAGGATACAGTAATCACAAAGGTGGGTAAGTTGTACCATCCCATAGAATTAGGGAATACCGCAGCTGGTATTTATATCCTGAAAGTTTCAACAGATGCGGGGAGTATGATTATACGTTTTGTAAAGCAGTAGTGACACCGTAGCTTTTTACCTACGATTTCCCTTGGGCCCGTCTTTTGTGACCCTACCAACAAGGGTTGCCGAACAAGTGTCAGAAGGTAACTTCTGACACCACAGGAATTCATCCCTTCAACTCCAGCAAAGCCACATTCTCTATATGGTGCGTATGTGGAAACATATCAACAGGCTGCAGGCGGGTCACTTTATAGTCGGTGCAGAGCAGTTGCAGGTCGCGGGCCTGGGTGGCGGGGTTGCAGCTTACATATACTATTTTCGGCGCCCGCATTTTCAGCAGTTGCTGCACCAGTTTCTCGTGCATGCCCGCACGTGGTGGGTCGGTAATAATGACATCGGGCCTGCCATGTTGCGCAAAGAATTCGTCGGTGCATATCTGTGCTACATCGCCTGCATAATACAGGCAATGCTCCAAGCCGTTGAGCGCAGCGTTTTTCTTAGCGTCTTCTATAGCATCTTCTACTACTTCTATACCTATCACCTTTTTAGCACCTTTGGAGCAGAAAATACCAATACTGCCCGTACCACAATACAGGTCATACAATACCTCGTTGCCCGTCAGCCCGGCAAACTCACGCGTTACCCTGTACAGCGCCTCGGCCTGGTAGGTATTGGT
>JACFNS010000228.1:2170-5007 GCA_019454705.1 Taibaiella sp.
TGACTTGGGTGAAATGATGAAGCGGTAATCCTCCAGTGTTTCTTCTATATACCCCTTGCCTTTGTACAGTTGCACGTCCAGGTCGTGTACGGTATCGTTCACCTTGGGGTTGATGGTATAGTGCAGGGATGTGATGCCCGGCACGTTTTGGTATATATGTTCCAGCAGGGCCTCGCGTTCTTTCTTTTTTTCTGATTTAACTACCAGGTTTACCAGCACCTCGCCCGTGCGGGCTACGCGCAGCATAATATTGCGCAGCCAGCCTGGATGCATGCGGTGGTCGTAGTAGGGTAGTGCGTGTTGCTCTGTATATTCCCTTAATACTTTCAGCAGGGTGTTGGTAGGCTCGGGTTGCAGGTAGCATTGCTCTATGGGCACTACTTTATCAAACAGGCCGGGGGCATGGAAGCCAAGTGCAGGCTCCGGCGCCAGTATTTCACCCTCAGCCGCCATTAGTTCTTCCTGCGTGCGGTAACGGTGGGTGCAAAAGGTAAATTCCAGTTTGTTGCGGTAGTTGGTTTGCACCGGGCTGCCAAGAATAGGATGTATGGGCGGTAGTTCCACATGGCCTATGCGTTTCAACTGGTCGGCCACCTGCTGCTGTTTGTATTGCAGTTGTTGCTCATAGGGCAGCATCTGCCATTTGCAGCCACCGCATGCGCCAAAGTGCGGACAGAATGGCTCTATCCGAAGGGGAGATGGTTGCACCAGTTTCAGCAATTTCCCTTCGGCATAGCTCTTTTTGTTTTTCAGCACCAGCACGTCTGCTACATCTCCCGGTATGGCATTGGGCACAAACAGTACTTTGCCGTCCTCCAGGTGTGCAATGCTTTTGCCCTCTGCTGCGTAAGACTCAATCTTTACTTGCTCTACCTGTGCTTTTTTCTTCCTGGCCAATCCCTGTTAGAATTTCGTTAAACAAGGCGCAAAGCTACAACGGTTTATTAATTATGCCTGTCCTTATAGTTTAATTCAAAGTGCTATATAAGAATTGTTAATATTAAATCGATTGTTCCACCACTTTTTTTAAAAAAACTTACCTTCACGGGCTGTAATTATGAGACATATTCTACTTACACTGTTATTCATCGGCAGTAGCTGCCATTTATTGTTTGCAAAAGACGGTTATACTGTAAAACTGAAGTTTACAGACCTGAAAGACCAGAAGGTTTTCCTGGCGCATTATTATGGTAAGCCATTACCCACTATATACAAGGTGGACTCCGCTACTATTGACAGCAAAGGCGTGGGCTTATTACAAAGTGATGCAAAAATTATCGGCGGCTTATACCTGCTTATATTGGCGGATAACAGCAGTTATACCGAGTTTTTGCTGGACAACGGGCAGATGATGGAGATGACACTGAGCAAGGCGAAATTGCCTTTGGCCGTTAGTTTTAAAAACAGCCCGGAAAATGAACGTTTTCAGCAGTATGTGTCTTTCTTAGACAAAGTAAGCAAGCAACACAAGGAGCTATCTGACGACCTGGCGCAGGCTAAAACTACCAAAGACACGGCCGCTATACAGGAAAAGTTCAGGGCTTTGTCTATAGATGTGTCTCGCTTCAGGAAAGACTATATACAACAGAACAAGGGTACCTTGCTGGCTAATATCTTTAAAGCACTGGAAACACCGGAAGTACCGGAATTGAAAAAAGAAGATGGTACTGCAGATAATGAGGCGCGCTACATATGGTACAAAGAGCATTATTGGGACAATGTAGCTTTTGAAGACGAACGACTGGTGTACACGCCATTGCTGGGCAATAAGCTGCAGGAGTACTTCGGCAAGCTGGTATTGGCTATCCCTGATACCTTTAACACAGAGGCGGACGCACTGGTAAAGAAGGCACGCGCATCGCGCGAAGTGTTTAAATATGTTGTACACTGGATAACCACCTATGCGCAGGAAAGCGATATCATGGGTATGGACGCGGTATTCGTACATATGGTTGAGAACTACTACATGAAGGGCGAGGCTTTCTGGCTAAGCTCAGGTACGCTGGAAAAATATGTAGAGCGTGCACGCAGTATAGCCCCCAATGTGATAGGCAATATTGCACCTGAATTGAAATTGCAGCAAATGAACGGCAAAGAAGTGTCGCTGCATGACCTGGATGCAAAATATACGCTGCTGGTGTTCTGGAGCCCCGACTGCGGACATTGCGAAGAAGAGATACCACGTATCGACTCTGCAATAAAGGCAGAAGGCCTGTACAAAAAAGGGATGAGGGTAGTAGGTGTGAATATTGACCGTGAAACGGAAAAATGGCAGCGCCTGATAAAAAATAAAAACCTGGATAACTGGATACATGTGTATGACCCTGAGCGGAAATCGGACTTCAGGGCCAAGTATGATGTATATGGTACCCCCAGTGTATATTTGCTCGACGAAAAGAAAATCATCCGTGGCAAAAAGCTGGATCATCAGAATATGCTGACGGTGATAGAAATACTGGAAGGCAAAGTATCTTCAAAAAATTAATAACAGGTAACGATATAAACTACTAAAGAATTATGCGTAAGCTATTAATCGGCCTCGTAATATTACTGTTTTGTGCAGTTGCAGCACATGCACAGCAGGGAACATTCAAAGGCAAAGACGGGTATAAGATTAAGGTGAAATTTACTGACCTTACAGACAGCGTCATTTATTTAGTACACTACTATGGCAAGCCGTTACCTACTATATACCGCAGCGACTCCGCCAAGCTGAACAAGAATGGTGAAGCGGTATTTGAAAGCGATACCTTCACGTTGGGCGGCATATACATGGTGCTGTTGTCCGATAAGTCTAATTACTTTGAACTGCTGCTGAACAACGGTGACAATTTTTC
>JACFNS010000229.1 GCA_019454705.1 Taibaiella sp.
ATCAGCCTGGCGCGTGGGCTCAACTACTATACAGGTGTAATTGTAGAAGTAACTACTGATGCCGTGAAAATGGGCAGTATAGGCGGCGGTGGCAGGTACGACGACCTGACGGGGTTGTTCGGATTGAAAAACATGTCTGGCGTGGGGGTGTCTTTTGGTATAGACAGGATATATGACGTGTTGGAGGAACTGAATCTCTTCCCCCAGGAGTTGGAAACGGGCTCTAAAGTCTTGTTGCTCAACTTCGGCGGAGAGAATGAAGCTTATGCGCTGAATGTGTTGCAGCAGTTGAGGAATGCATGCATCCCGGCCGAAATTTACCCCGATGCAGCCAAGTTTGATAAACAGATGAAGTACGCCAACAAACGGAATTTCAAGTATGTCATCATACCGGGAGACGATGAACGCGCAGCGGGTAAACTAAGCCTGAAGAACTTTGAAACCGGTGAGCAAAAGCTAATGAGTATTGCTGAAATGATGCAGTTTTTAGCAAGCTAAGTTGACTTTTGCATGACAATTTAGCCGTAGGTGGTTATGATATAGCGAGTGAAAAGATTATCTTTAAAGTTATAACTTACATGGCATTCCCCGTACTAAGGGGCTTCAACAGAGATTGGTGACTTTCTTTGCTCTTGTTTCCTTTAACGGGTTTTTAATCCTGTAAATCAAGGCATATAGTAATTTTCGTTTTGCGAAGATTTAGAATAAGGTATTTATGAAGTATTCAATATTACTGGTAGAAGACGAAAAGAAGCTTGCAGATACTATACAGGCCGGTTTGAATGAACACGAATTCGAAGTGGCTGTGGCCTACAACGGGCTGGACGGTAAAAAACTGTTTTTAGACAATGCCTACGATTTAATCATTCTTGATATCAACCTGCCCTTTATCAATGGCTACGAACTGTGCAAACTGATAAGAGAACGCGACGAGCGTGTGCCTATTATCCTGCTCACTGCTATGAACTTTACCGACAACAAAGTGGAGGGTTTTGAACTGGGTGCGGATGATTACATCACCAAGCCTTTTGAATTCAGAGAGCTGGTGGCGCGTATCAAAGCATTGCTCAGGCGGTCGGACCTGAGGGTAGATGCGGAAGAAGAAAAAATACTGCAGATAGCCGACCTGGTGATGAACCTGGATAATAAAGAGGTGCGCCGCAGCGAGAAAAAAATAGCGCTTACTGCTAAAGAATTCCAGCTGCTGGAATACCTGCTGCGCAACAAAGAAAAAGTAGTGTCCCGTGCTGATATAGCCAAAAACGTATGGGAAATTGACTTTGATACACAGACAAATGTCATAGATGTTTATGTTAACTTCCTGCGCAAAAAGCTGGATAAAGACTTTGACCCTAAGCTGATACATACGCAGGTAGGCATGGGCTATATCCTTAAAGTAGACGAAAACTAAATGCAGATTAAATATCGCATAACATTAGTTTATTCTGTTATCGTAACAGTAATACTGATTTTATTTTGCGCTGCGCTGTATCTCTTTTCTTACCAGGATATGGTGTCGAGGTTTAAAGACCGCCTGCTCAGCAAGGCTACCAGTACGCTCGAATTGATACGTTCGCCACGGTTTGATAACGAACTTATAAAAACAATTAACCAGACTTCTCCCAGCTCATTAGACCAGAAGAGCCTCTATGTTTACGATTATAAAACGAACAAAATATTTTCGTACCATGATGAGGGTGCGAAACCTGTACAACTGAATGACGATATCATCAATAATGTAACAAAAGGCAGGCCCTATTACTTCAAAGTGGGCGACCGCGATGCAGTAGCAATAGAGTATGTTGATAAGAACAGCAATTATATAGCTATGGTAGCAGCCTACGATACCGACCGTGTGGACTGGCTGAAAAAATTGCAACTGATACTCGGTATCTGCATGTTGCTCAGCGTGGTGATAGTTATTTTTACCGGCTATGTATTTTCGCTCAGCCTTATCAGGGCTATCAGCGAGTTTACACACAAAATCAAACATATTTCTTCCGAAAAATTTTCTCTGCGCCTGGACACAGGTAAGGGCAAAGATGAATTGCAGAAACTGGCCATTACCATTAACGACCTCCTGGACAGGTTGCAGGCTTCCTTCAATCTCCAGCGCCGGTTTATTGACAATGCCTCGCACGAACTTTCTACCCCCCTGGCCTCTATTGCCAGCCAAATGGATGTAGCCCTGCAGCGAGACCGCTCCAGCGATGAATATAAGAAAGCCTTGTTGTCTATAAATGATGACGTTAAAAGGCTGAGCATGTTGGTACGCAGCCTGCTGGAAATAGCCAAAGTGAGTGGCTCTATGGGTGGTACGGAACTGACATCGGTAAGGATAGATGAGCTGCTGATGCGCATACCCGCCGACCTGCGGAAGGTAAGCCCAATGTACGATGTGAATATAGAGTTTGACAAATTGCCCGAAGATGAATCCGCGTTGATTATCTACGGTAATGAACACCTTCTTTATAGTGCTATAAAAAATATTGTACACAACGCGTGTAAGTTTTCGGAGGACAAGAGGGCAGAATTGCGCATGTCGTTTACCACAGGCAATATATTGATCACCATTAAAGATAATGGCCCCGGCATTGACGATAAGGATTTACAACATATTTTCCAGCCTTTTTACCGCAGCAACCGCCACCAGAGTTATGTGAGTGGCGCGGGATTGGGGCTTTCGCTGGCCCAGCGTATCATAGGACTGCACAAGGGTAATATTACCGTAGAGTCTAAAATAGGGCACGGCACTTTATTTACCATTATACTGCCATTGGAAGGTGTGGCCGAACAGGAGGTGCCCATGGGTAAGAATACAGGGCGATCGGGTGGCAAAATGTAGTAATTATGACCTCATGCGTCACCATTACCTTAACATAATGCCAATTAATTTGTTATCAAGGGTATAAATGGCGTCTAATTTGTGTATTATCCGCTTATCTATATATTTTTGCAAAACATAAAACTCAGATAGAATGAAAAAGCAATCATTATTACTTATTACAGGCGGTTTGCTGGCTATGGCGTCTTGCAATACTGAACCTGCGGCCACTGCTGATAACTCACAGGCTAAAATCGACTCTATGGTAAACGAACGCGTAGAGCAGATAAGGCTGGAGCTGCAAGCTCAGAATGATTCTATTATTAATGAAATGGCTTTGTACAGGGCTGATTCCATAATCGCAGCCCGCACAGGCAAAAAACCTCCTGCAAGGCCTAAGCCAACTCCGCCGTCAGGAACAGGTACCAGCAATACACAAACCACCGAAGAAACACCACGCAATCCTAAAGAAGGAAGGTTTAACGGTGAAGGTACTGATAACACAACAAAGAAGGAATCCCGTTTTAGCGAAGATGCAGCCGAAAAACAAAAAGAAGCTGAGAAAAGCAAAAAAGAAGATAGGTTCAAATAATAGTCCAACATAGTATTATACTAAATGGCCACTGTAACTACGGTGGCCATTTGTGTTAAGGGGTCCCCATTGGAAAATTACGCTAAGGACCAGGAATATAAAAATAAAATGGCTGCAATCATTTGCAGCCATTTTATTTTGGTCTGTTAACAGACGTTACCGTCAGGAGCTTATTGCCATGAACCGGTATATGATATTTTATTGTTCAGAGGATTTGTGATAGTATACGTCCAGGTGATTTTCTTATCAGCGCTGTTGTATGTACCGCTACCCTCTACATAATACATGTCGTTATCTGGCTGCTGAGATGGGATGGTAATAGTATTACCGCTTACAGTAGCCTTAATGTCATTGTTGAAATAATCATCAGAAAAATTGCTGATTTTAACTTCTGTAATTGCAGTGCCATTTACGATGCTGCTGGTATACGTAGCCAAATCATCACCGTTAGTGATATCTTTATCAGAAGCGGTCCATGTTTTTACAAATTTGGCCCTCACCTGGGTTTCACAATTAGTGCCTTCGTAGCCTGTTGCACAATTACAAGTTCCGCTTACGCAGGTACCACCATTATTACACACTACATCCTTACACTCATCTTTGTTACAAGCAGTGTAGGTTACCATTGAAAAGGCGCCGATAGCCAGCAGCGCGCTGAATGCGATGTTACGAATTGATTTCATAGAAGTAATTTTTTAATGATTAGTGACAAAATATATGCCAAAAATAGGTGACATACAGCAATATAACAAGTTTTCCACCGGAAGGTTGATTAATTGCATGGGAAAATTTTTCATATCACAACGTTTGATAATGAATAAGATAATCAGGATAAAACAATACTTGTATTAAAAGTATAGGCCTGAGGGTATAACTTTGCCGTAATGCTTTTCCGTATTCTTTTTATCATATTGATTCTTAATTGCCAGTTTGCCTATGCAGGGAGATATCATTATCGCTTTACAAGCAACTGCAGTGATGCCTATCAGTATTATATGGCTCTGCAACCTGAAGCAGGCAGAGAAAAGATAAAAAAAGAACTGATAGCCGACCCCTACAACCTGATGGCAACTTTTATATCAGATTATGAAGATTGCCTGTTGTTGTTGTTTAATGGTAATAAGATAGATTATGACCAATTGAAAAGCCACCAGTACGAGCGGTTGAAATTGATGGACAGGGGAGATGAGTCCTACCCCTGGCACAGGCTATGCCAGGCAGGCATATATATGCATTGGGCATTCGTACACCTCAGGTTTAATGAAAACCTGAAGGCGGGTACCAGTTTCCGCAAATCTTTCCTGCTGTTGAAGGAAAATCAGCGTTTATTCCCGGGTTTTGAATACGATGATATTTTCCTGGGTATTGAGGAGGCTGCAGTAGGCTCATTACCTGATAATTATAAGTGGATAGCCTCAATATTGGGCATGAAAGGTAATATTCACAATGGTACATCCAAAGTGAAAAAGTTTATTCATAAACATGATGAGGGCGATGCGTTCTATAATGAGGCAGTTATCTACTATACATATATTAATTATTATATACTGGCAGATAAAGAAGAGGCCTGGGCTACTGTTAG
>JACFNS010000230.1:0-697 GCA_019454705.1 Taibaiella sp.
CGCATAAACTCCTGCTTCTGCCTGTTGGCTTTGTTATTGCTGAAGTGGCTCTTCACCCGCTTGGACAAATTAATGGCCTTGCCTACATAAATAATCTTACCCCGCGCATCATGAAAATAATATACCCCCGGCATAGGAGGCAGGTTGTCCACCTGCTCTACAGGTACGTTGGGTGGAATATATTGCTCGCGGTTGCGGCCTTTCAGCATCCCTGCTATCACGTTGGCATTATCGTTTTCTATCAGCAGTTTAAACAGTTCTGCCGTAGCTACCGCATCGCCGCCCGCGCGGTGGTGGTTGGTCAGCTCTATACCTACCTGGTGGCATAGCTTGCCCAGGCTGTAGCTGGTATAGCCGGGTATTATTTTACGTGCCAGCCTTACGGTGCACAGCTTCTTCGTGTTCAGTTCATAGCCCTCGTTGGCCAGGTGGTGTTTCAGAAAACTGTAGTCGAAATTGACATTGTGCGCTACAAATACTTTGTCCTGCAGCAGCTCGTGTACCTGCGCTGCGATTTCGGTGAAGCTCGGGGCATGCGCCACCATATTGTTGTTGATGCCTGTGAGCCTTTGTATGAAATAAGGTATCTCCTGCTTAGGGTTCACCAGCGATTCGTACACATGCAGCACCTTCTGCCCGTCGTGTATCACAATGGCGATTTCGGTAATGCCGTTTCCGGCGGCGTAGCTACCCGTTG
>JACFNS010000230.1:716-4945 GCA_019454705.1 Taibaiella sp.
TATATCTACTACTGCGTAGAGCATTCTTACTGTAGGTAAAGGTAAAGAAAAAGCGGCACCCCCACACTCCGCCTGTCCCCACTATTTCGGGGCCGCTGCGAGGGGGAAGAGGGAACACCCCCTGCCGGGCGATAATCAATATTTATCTATATTTGGAACAAATATTAATTACTTATGAAAAATTTCTTATTTACTCTGGCAGCCACTTTGCTTATAGCTGTACATTCTTTTGCGCAACAATCCTTTCCCGTTAAACATGACGAGGTGAGTAATGATTACTATATAGAAGAGGTGATTGAAGCCAAGGGATTGTCTGACAAGGTAATTTACGAGCGCGCTAAGAAATGGATACTGGCTAACATGAAAACAGTCGATAAGAATATCGAGTTCAACGACGAGGAGTTAACCATCGTTAATAATGGTACTATTAAAATAGACCAGAAGAGTTTCGTTACACAGGCGATACAGGAAGGGTACTGCAACTTTAAGTATCATGTATGGTGCAAAGACGGGCGTTATAAAGTAAGGGTAGATAATATCTTTTACCGCCTGCTCATCAACCAGGGCGACCGTATGGTAACAAAGTCTGACAGCTATGCGGATGTGTATGAAAAAGGGAAAAAGAAGATGAACAGCTACCTGCTGGAAGAGGCAGATACCAAGCTCTCAGCCGTTATAGCCATCATGCACGATGCTGTCATAAACGATAATAAGGAAAAGAAAAACGACAACTGGTAGCGGCTATATATACAGGGTGGTGATACCCGCTGTCTACCATCTTCCGTAGGGTGATGTGGAATAACAAATAGTAAGCCGTTCTGCGAACGGAGTTTATTGACTTATAGATGCCTGTTTGAGCCGTGAGCTTAGACTTTGTCGTACCGAACATTTTGAACAGCATGAATGATGGTCAGCATATCATGAGTAGATAGTTGCTGCGCCGGGCAGCAGCCGATTGCTATCTGCAATAATATCGTAAACAGTATGCGCATGGTTTTCTCTCTCCTTGAAAGCGAAACCTTACCCGTCCACTCTAATGGATGTTTCTGGTTCTTCTCGCAATGTCAATAGGTCAACGGATTTTCCGTCATAGCTTGTAGTCAACATTCTGCAATGTTTGTTTGCGGGGATGTCGACAAGAGAAACTTCTTCAAGTGCCATTTCAGTAATTTCCCTAAGACAGAGTTCACCATTGTAAAGACGCCCTTTTATGTGATTGCACTTGCTGTAAGGTTCTTTACAAATTGAACAGTTGCTTTTTTTTATAATGCCCCCAACACTTGAAAAAAACATTTCAGGGAAAAGCAATTTTTCGTACGCTTCTAATCTTTCTATATATCCATTCGCTGATTCAAATTCAAATGGATAATTTCTCACAACTGTACCGTATGTGACTTGAGCGTTTACTAAATTCCCCCAAGCTTCGCTCATTCTATCTTCTTTGATATTAACGAGCATTTGTAATTCATATTGAACAGCAAGCAACGAATTGTCAATACAATAAGTCAAATTAGCCTCATTTTCTAACTTTCTTTCAACAAACTGCTTTTTCAGCTTGGATAGCTCCTCTCTGTAATTTTTTATTACTTCTATTTCTTCTTTTTGAATTTCAATCCCCACCGTTATGAATGCCTTCTTTTGAGCAATGGCAGCCATTTCGTTAAACTCTTTTATTATAAGATTTGGATTTTCTAAGAATATTTTCATCTCATTGCTTTAATTACCTTTCCCAATTCCTCTAAACCCTCAACGTCACCTTTGTAGCTAAGTTTCTTTACTTTCCCTCTTTCCTTTGTTTCTAAATAGAAGTCAACGTGTGCTGTCTTTTTACTTGAAGTTCCTTTACATAAGTCGTAAACGTAATTCGACAAAACGTTTAAAGAAATAGAAATTATTTGGGGGTTTTCGGTTATCTGGGAAAGACCAAAAAATATTGCGGGCAAATAAATATCTGAACTCTTTCGGCTTCTATAAAGTTCAGTGTCTTGCCCTAATGCTGGAATCAAAATGCTGTTGTCTTTCCTAAATATTTTGCTTAAATCAAGCATGGTGTCTGTAAAGACAAACTCATCTTTTGCATTTGCAGTGTCGAAGTTGTCTGGAAAGAATGTTAGGTTACCTGGAAGTGCTATGCCTAACTCGTCAAGTCGTTTTGAAATATCTAAGTCCTCAATTTTATAATCCATTGTCGAAAGTTAGACGGTGTAACAGTATAATATTCAAAATAAACATTGGCGATGTGGCGGTATTCTATGTTCAGTCAGCCCTGAGTTCTTGCTGATTAAAGATACAAAAGCTAATTATTTATATCATTAAGTATTTCAAATCCTCAATAAAGCGGTTCGAAAAATATTCCCCTGTTGGCGCAAGAATGCAGCCAAGCTTTGTGTGATGGGTTCTTGTGCTATCCTCGCCGCAAGTTTCCGAGTTATGAACGGCACAAGAACGCCACCCTCGCTCCTATGCCGCATTCTTGCGCCAACAAAACTAAATTATACTTCTTATAATCAAATAATTATTGTATTTTTGCAGTAGTCAGAATATCGAAAACCTAATGTTGCGATTATCGCATTGCCGCATTATCGTATTATCGCATTAATAAAATGAAACCGAAAACACATATCACCCCCACATCATCCTCCCGCCCCACCGGCGGGATTTTTATTTCAGCCGTTTTTCCCGGAGAAATACGTGCGGAGTTAACAATAGTTAACAAACAGGTGCTAATCAGTTCAAATACAATCAATTACAATGGCATGATATCCGCAACTGCTGAACCGGGGAATACAATAGTTAACAAAATCGGTACATTTTTGGCAAAAATCTCTCAGCTTAAGACTCAAGACTTGCACCCAATTACCGCATTAGCAGATTATCGCATTGCCGCATTAACTAATTGTCACATTATCAAATTATCTTTGCCCCCGAAAAAACAAATATCATAACATGAGTTTTATTACCGACATAGTAGCACGCCAGGTGCTCGACAGCAGGGGCAACCCCACAGTAGAAGTTGACGTACATACCAGCGATGGCTTTACGGGCCGTGCCGCCGTGCCTTCAGGGGCATCTACCGGCAAGCACGAAGCCGTGGAGCTGCGCGACGGCGACAAGAAAAAATACCTGGGCAAGGGCGTGCTGAAAGCGGTAAGTAATATCAACGACAGCCTGGCCGAAGAGCTGTATGGCTGGGATATCACCGACCAGCGCGGTATAGACGCTGCCATGCTGCAGATAGATGGCACTAAAAACAAGGCCAAACTGGGTGCCAACGCTATACTGGCGGTGAGCCTGGCGGTATCTAAGGCGGCTGCACAGGCTACGGGCCTCAGCCTGTTCCGCTACGTGGGCGGTTCTAATGCAAGAACCCTGCCCGTGCCCATGATGAACATACTGAATGGTGGCGCACATGCGGATAATAAGATTGATTTCCAGGAGTTTATGGTGGTGCCGGTAGGCGCTTCTACCTTCAGCGAAGGTTTGCGCTGGGGCGTAGAGATATTCCACCACCTGAAAAATGTACTGAAAGATAAGGGCTACAGCACCAACGTAGGCGACGAGGGTGGTTTTGCCCCCGATATTCAGAGTAACGAAGAGGCGATAGAAACGGTATTAAAAGCCATAGAAAAGGCGGGCTACAAACCCGGCGACCAGGTGGCCATAGCTATGGACGCCGCCATCAGCGAGTTGTACGACAACAAGAGCAAGAAATACATCTTCAAGAAGAGCGATGGCCGCAAGCTGAGCAGCGATGAGGTGGTGGATTACTGGGCCAAATGGTGCAAGAAATACCCCATAGTAAGCATAGAAGACGGTATGGACGAAGACGACTGGAAGGGCTGGAAAAAACTGACCGAAACCCTGGGCGGTAAGGTGCAGTTGGTAGGCGACGACCTGTTTGTAACCAATGTAGACAGGCTGAGCGAAGGCATCAAGACAGGCGTGGGTAACGCCCTGCTGGTGAAAGTAAACCAGATAGGCAGCCTGAGCGAAACGATAGATGCCGTGACTATGGCGCAACACGCCCGCTACAACACGGTAATGAGCCACCGCAGCGGCGAAACAGAAGACAACACCATAGCCGACCTGGCGGTAGCGCTGAACTGCGGCCAGATTAAAACCGGCAGCGCATCCCGCAGCGACCGTATGGCCAAATACAACCAACTGTTGAGGATAGAAGAGGAGTTGGGCAGCAATGCTTATTATCCCGGCAAAAATCTTATATTTGG
>JACFNS010000231.1 GCA_019454705.1 Taibaiella sp.
TTTCAGTATTCGTACTTTCCGGACTTTTGTCCTTACAAGACAATAGCAAAGCAAATGACAAAACAGGAATCAGTTTTTTCAGCATTTCAGTTTTAAATTTTATTCTTTAAATATATTGTTCGGCTTTTTGCAATGACTTCCAACCGGTATTTTTCAAACTGTCAAATACCAGCCACATAAATACAGATGACAGGATAAGGAAAACCATTTTCAAAAGTATAGATATTACCGTCAGCCAGCGGGTATTGAAAAATGCGGATAAATCTACAGTAAACTCACTTTCTGCCGGGGATGACAGCCCTACCAGCGCCACATGTGTAATAGCCAATACCCCCATCAACAGCAAGGTACCCAACACGCGGACAATAGTCTTCAAGCCGGAATCCTTTATCTGCTCTTTCTTTGAAAAAGGCAAAGCCCTGTTGCTGAGGCGCATGATGACTACTGAAAATAACGTGATGTTCACCACAGCAAGAATGATATCTAATATTACCCCTGCTCCCCATACAGCCAATACAAAGAAACTGATAGCCGCCATAAACGGCATGAAATATTTCACCCACATAGCCTTATATGCACCTGCAATGATTTCTCCGGGCTTTTCCACCGGGGCAGAATAATACACCCACGCCGCCTTATACTGCTCAGACATGGTGATATAATTGATAGCCTGCATGATAACAAAAGTAGTGAGGTACAACAGGCCGATATAACCGGTACCTTCTGAGAGGCCTTCCCATACTTCAGTAAGCGATGTATTGCCCGACATGAGTATATAGAAGAAATACACCGGCACATATGCGAATGAAGGGTACACCCTCATTTTGAAGTTCCTGCTGCGTGATGTTTGCAACCATGTGAGTATAAAACCGGCTTTGGAGGCATGGTTTTTATTAAACAGCTCTGCCCATTTATATAACTTATCTCTGCCTTTTTCGGTTTTTATTTTTCCGGGTTTTGCAACGGGCTTATTTTCATTGCTGTTGTCCGATGCTACGAGGCTCCGGGTAAAATGCGGCGCCAGGAACCTGATTGTAGCCCATAAACTGACAAAGGGAAATACGATTGCCAGTACGCTCGTCCAACCCGTGCCGGGCAGTACTTTGGCACCGCTATCAATCCACGCCCAGCAGGTAGCCATCCAGTAAGATGGCAAATATTTTACCCAGTCATAAGTGGCAACTTCCAGTGACTGAAATGCCTCGGGGTTTATCATGCGGGAGGATATCATCCAAACCGCGAAGAATACTATTGAAAACCCAATCTGGAAATAATTAAGTACGTCTTTGAACTTGCCCGGCTTTGCTACCCTCAACATGATAATATACAAAGCGCTAACCAGGAACAATACCACAAATACCAGCAGCAGAACAGGCAAAGGGAAGAACAGCGCCCCTTTCCATCCCTTGATGATACCAAATGTTATCCAGGCAGGTATAGACATGGGTATCACCAGGCGCAACAAGTATATCATTATATACAGTAAACGGGATAACATGACAGTACGATCATTGACAGGACGGGGGAAAAGCATAAACTTGTCCTTAGTATCTATCAAAACATTTGCAAAATCTGTTATCAGCGTAAAGGTGAAAACAAATATGAACATGGTGTAGAAAAACGCCAGGCCAATCACCGTATCGAAGATGGTAATAATGATGGGCAATACATACATCAAACCCATAAAAAACGAAAGCAGCATGGTGAGCCAGACTGTGTACTTACGGTCTTTCTTCTTACGCTGTTCCATACCCCTGTTATTGCCGAAACTGAGTGGCTTACGGTTATCCATCATCAGTTTCACATTCAATATGGCGCGCAACTGGTCATTGTCCGCCCCCAGGCTTTTCCATAAACCGGAGGGAAGCATTACAAGAAACAGGATGAACTTATTCATGGTTAGTGTTTATATTTTCTGATTCGTTCCTGAAAACAGATGCAAAAGAACCTGCCCTGCTTCCGCTATCTTCAGACAATGTGAGTTTGGCAAATATCTTTTCCAGCGAGTCGCTGCTGTCTTTGCGCAATTCTTCTATCGTACCATCTGCTATTATTGTCCCTTTATCAATCAGCACTATCCTGTCTGATACCCGTTCCACCACGTCCATCATATGCGAACAATAGAAAATAGTGCGGCCTTCTGCCTTCAGCACCTGCAATAGCTCCTTTACAAGTATAACCGCATTGGCATCAAGGCCTGAGAGCGGTTCATCCATAATGACTATCTGCGGGTTGTGTAACAAACCCGATGTAATCAGCACTTTCTGGCGCATTCCTTTTGAGAAACTGTCCATGCGCTGGTCTATATTATCTATCAGGCCGAAAGAATCCAGCATCCTTTCTGTCCGGGAGGTAATAATATCGTCGGACAAATGGAAAAGCTTACCAATGAACGTCAGGTACTCTCTCGGGGTAAGCAGGTCATACATTTCGGGCAGTTCCGGTATGTAACCAATTTTCTTTTTTACTTCCAAAACATTTTCAGCCAGGCTAATACCCCCAACCTGCACATCCCCGTTGTAATCCTGTATAATACCGGCAAGGATTTTAACTGTTGTAGACTTTCCTGCACCATTAGGGCCTATATACCCTATTATCTGGCCGGGATATACATCCAGGTTAATATTATTCAGTGCGACTTTATCTCCGTAGTTTTTTGTCAGGTTTCTAATTGTAATTATCGGCTCCATCAGGCAAATGTATATTACCCTGCGCAATAGCAGGCTGTTCATCAAAGTTAAAAAACGGGGGATTTACGCTTTCATCAATTTGAATGCGTGGTTCCATTCGCTGCGCAGGAACCCGGGAATACACCACAAAATACAAAGAGGTTCTATCGCACGGGCGGCAATAACTTTACCCATATCTAACGTTTCCCAGCCAAACGCATCTAATATTTCAGTTACTTCAGCCTTGGCGTCATCATTATTACCGCATATAAACATAGAAGGTTTTCCTTCTTTGAAAGACGGATTGACCATATAAGCATTACCGACACTATTGAAGGCCTTTACAAAGTTAGCCTCCGGGTACCGGGCCTGGAGTATTTCCATCAACGATTCATCCGGGCCTGTAAAATAACTTAACACCCCATGCACCGGCGGATTTTCAGAAATGGGGTTAGTGGGGTCGATAACCGTTTTACCGTTAAAATATTGAGGGCCAGCGCTTTCTATCGCCTCTGTAGCAGCCCTGCCTGATACAGCCAAAATGATAATATCGCCAAATTCCGCAGCTTCCTTAAAACTACCTACCAATGCATTTTCTTTACTCTTTTCTTTCCATTCGCTCAATTTGGTGATGTCTCTTGAACTTAACATTACCCGGTGACCTAAAGCCAATAATCCGTTACCAAGCACCTTTGCTACTTGCCCTGAACCAATCACTCCAACTTTTTTTTGATGTGTCATATTTGTAATTTATTAAAATCGCTATTGTGATATTTAATTACCAATTAAAACAATGATTAATGTATAATAAAATATTTATTTATGTTTATTATTTTTATGAATTGGATGTTTGAAAATTGTCGGTGATATATGTTATATTTGAAACTGTTAAAATAAAATTAAGCAAACCATTTTGTTTTTTTTAACGTCTTAAAAGAACAATACGACAAATCATTTTTTTTTAAACAATAAGAATTATGAGAATACGCCTTCTACTTACTACGCTCATTGCTGTTTTCGGCTTATTGCTGACATCGCAAAAAGCGTCTGCAACGCACGCATCAGGTGGAGAGCTGATATATGTACATATCAGCGACTCGACGTACCAGTTCTTCCTAAAGTTCTATAGGGACTGCACAGGTGCCGGGGAACCCACCAGCTGGCAGTTGTGCTGTTTCAATACATGTACGAATCAAAGCTTCACTGCCAATATGCCTAAATGGCAAGGCACCCTACCTCCCGATAACCGTGCAAATGGTTCACCGGTATCAGCGGGTTGTTCTCAATACACAAATAAATGTGACAATCCATCGTCTGCCGTTCCCGGCTATCGAGAGTGGTGGTATATGTGTATTGTTACACTACCCTTGAAATGTAATTATTGGAGGTTTGGCGTTTCGTTGTGCTGCCGTAACTCTTCAACCAATCTTGTAGGTCAAGATAACTTCTACATTGAAACAACATTCAATAGCAGCCAGACATGGGAAAACTCATCTCCATTCTATTCTGTAAAGCCAATTCCTTACGTTTGTCTTAACCAACCATATAGTTATAATAATGGTGCATTGGATTCTGATGGAGACTCATTATGGTCAGCACTGCTCAATCCACTTAACACTAACAGTTGTACCAGCACGCCTTCTAATGTGCCTTTACAAACACTTAGCCCGCCCATCAACTTTAATACAAACCCATTTCAGACTAACAACTCATTCAACCTGAATGGTTTTAATGGTCAGATGAGTTTTACAGCTACCCAACAAGGTTCAGGCGTAATAGCTATGAAGACGCGTGAATTCAGGAAAATAAATAACGTTGTGCACGAGCTTGGTTCTATCATGCGCGATATACAGGTTCAGGTGCTGCCATGTAGCACAATACCACCCACTCTTGACACAGTATCTATCAATGACAGCGGGGCGTTCCTTAACAACAGGGTGTATGGTTGTATAGGTCAAACTCTTGAGTTCTGTTTTACGGTAAGCTCTACAGATACCGGCGCTATCTTGCTTGCAGAAGATAACCTCATTACAGCCATACCCGGTGCTGCTATTACCTACACAAACCTGAGAACTGATGTAGTAACAGGATGTTTCAAATGGACACCAACCGCAAACGATGTAGGCAATCATAGTTTTATCATTCTTATTAGGGATTCCACTTGTAAGCCTCCAGGTATTATGCTGCAGTATGCAAGGACAGTTGACCTTACTATATGGGGACCAGTTCAGGCTTCTCCCGATACCAGTATCTGTATTGGAGAACCTG